>JBOFTL010000487.1:0-2068 GCA_051652045.1 Microcoleus sp.
ATTGATGCCTCCCGAATAGTCGATCTTGGTTGCATCAATTTTGGTCGATCGAGTGCTAATATAGTCTCAACACTATTTTTCAAGTTCTTTAATAAGCCTTACTACCAACATGACAGCCCAAAAAATCTTAATGCTAGTCGGCGACTTTGTAGAAGACTATGAAGTAATGGTTCCCTTTCAAGCACTGCAAATGGTAGGTCATACCGTCCATGCAGTTTGCCCCGACAAAGCAGCAGGCGACACAGTTCGCACCGCAATTCACGACTTTGAAGGCGACCAAACTTACAGCGAAAAACCCGGTCACAATTTCACTTTAAACGCTACGTTTGACGAAATAGATGTTACCCAATACGACGCTTTAATTATTCCCGGCGGTCGCGCCCCCGAATACATTAGACTCAACGAAAAAGTGTTGCAAATCGTTCGTTACTTTGCCAACAACAAAATGCCCATTGCCTCAATTTGTCACGGATTGCAAGTTTTAAGCGCAGCAGGCGTTCTCGATGGCAAACGCTGCACTGCTTACCCCGCTTGCAGCCCTGACGTACTTCGGGCGGGCGGCAAATATACGGATGTTCCAGTTACTGAGGCCGTAGTTGATTGCAACTTAGTTACCGCCCCTGCATGGCCGGCGCATCCTAACTGGCTGGCAGAATTTCTGAAAGTTTTGGGGACAAAAATAGAACATTCAGAAAAAGTTGCAGCATGACTATTGTGACAGTCAAAGTCAAACCGAATTCCCAGCAGCAAAAAATTGAAGAACAGCCTGACGGCAGCCTGACGGTGCATCTCAAATCTCCTCCAGTTGAGGGCAAAGCCAATCAGGAATTAATCTTGCTATTGGCAAAAAAATTTAATTTGTCGAAATCGGCGATCGCAATTAAATCTGGTTTTTCCTCCCGAAATAAACTTGTCGAAATTCCTAATCTTCCCCCAAGGCAGCAGTAGATTGAGAAATCTATCTGAAATCTATCTAAAGAGGGATTCAGGCTCAACTTTAATTTTATATGCTAGTAGCTATAGAATTGAGTTCTTATTGAGCAATTGCTATAGATTCGACATTTTAGATATTTTGTTAAAAGTTTCCTGCCTACTCAATCCAGCAAACGGTTTGTTTGCTGGATTTTTTATTTAAATGGTTCGATCGGCTGGTGTACTTTATGAACCAGCAATCTGCTGTATATCAAATCCAGTCGCATAAGTTATGCCTATCAAAAATCCGGCAGCGACGCCATACCAATTGTTGAAAATAGCACTCACAAAAAAGCTGGAGATAGATATCTCCAGCCAGAAACAAAGCACATTAAGTATTGAGAATTAATGGGGCGCGAGGCTGTTTTAAAACCTCCCGTACCCCATTTCAAACTCAATTAAATGAGAGTAATATCAGAAGCATTCAAAGTCGGTCTGTTGTTCAGAATTGCCAGGGTTACGCCCGCGTTAGGTCCAGCAGAACCGTCTGGGTCAAATCCCAAGCGGCCGTCATTAAGTTGGTAGAAGATGAACGGCTGCGTCGTAGATGCTCCAGGAGGATTCACACCGCCATTGTAATTTTGGTTAATCAACAAGAACGACTCAAATGCAGGGCTGTTATTGCCACTAATGCCGGGGAAGCCGTCACGCCGCAAGACAATCTTGTCTTGACCGGAAGTGAAATCTCCAATTTGGTCGGGGTTGCTGCCCACCGGGGAGAAGCCAGGTCCGTTACCGATGGTTACGCCCTCGCCGAAGTTAGCGTAGTAGAAGCTGTCGTTACCGCTGCCACCAGTCAAGGTATCTGCACCAGGTCCACCACCGAGGGAGTCGTTGCCATCTCCTCCAATCAAGTTGTCGTTGCCAAAATCGCCCAGAATCGTGTCGTTTCCGCCACTAGCATCTAGGGTATCGTTGCCGTCAATCTGTGCGGGTGTCGTGCCAATGCTGGAACCGCCGAACAGAATGTCATCGCCGAAACCGGTGGTGATGACATCGCTACCGCGACCGCCAGTGATGAAGTTGCTGCCTAAAGTATCGCTAATTACGCTGACGCTGGTACCGGTAAAACTGGCCGTAGTAGCGAAGGCGATCG
>JBOFTL010000488.1:0-6236 GCA_051652045.1 Microcoleus sp.
GGCTTTGTCGGATTAGCAATGACTCCGGCTTTAATCGGTGCGGACAACAATAATTGGGCTGTATTGTACAGCGTTACCAATAACGTCATCGGCACTTACGGATTTGGCGTATTTATTGCCAGCTATTTCGGGCGATCGCAACAACAAAATCATTGGTGGACTCAGATTCGTGATGTATTGACAGTCCCCGCACTCTGGGCGTTTGTTATCGGTTTTGCTACCCAAAATATCTCTTTACCCGCAACAGTTGAATCGGGATTGCAGGGAGCCATTTGGACTGTAATTGCCAGTGCTTTATTGTTAGTAGGTATTCGGCTGAGATCGATTAAGAAATGGCAGAGTTTTGAACTAGCATTAATCCCGTCGCTGTTAAAAGTTGCGATCGTACCGTTGTTAGTAGGATGGGGCGCAAGTTATTTCGGATTGAGTGGCGATCCGAGATTGGCCTTAGTATTGATGTCGGGAACGCCTACGGCTTTAGCCGTGTTGATTTTAGCAGAAGTTTACGACCTCGATCGAGATTTATTAGCTAGTAGCATCGCCATTTCTTCAGTAGGATTGCTATTGATGCTTCCCCTGTGGCTTGCTTGGTTCAGTTGATTTTTAGGCGTAAGTCCTGCAAAATCGAGGATCGCCTGTCTATTGCTGCCAGATGGGGGATTGGGTGTGCGATCTAGTACCACTGACGCCCTTCCTCATCTCCAAGTGGGGCTATATCCAATCTTGGGAACCTCAAACCTGACATTTGCTGTTCTTCTTAGAATTAAAAGTTGACATTGTCAGAAATCATGGCTAGCATAGTAGAAACAAACTCCGAACGTTGGAGGTATGACTATGCCCGACGGAGATATCGTTCACAGTCAGCTTTCGTGGTTTTACCAGAAGCCGTATAAGTTGCTTTGTGAAGGAAAAGATAACAACAGTGAATATGCTTGGGTTGTGAAGGATGCTGTGATACGGGACATCAAGAAAAACTACGGTATTGGGATTACATACGCCAAGCAAATCGGGGAGATGTTCAGGCAGGCGATGGAAAATGCAGACCAGAATAGCTCTGTGAATTGGGCTGCTTTAAGCATGGAGATCGATCGACAGGTCGGACAAGCGAAAGTTAAGCATCATGTCCAAGAACTACTGCGTCGTGCTGGTAAGGGAATCCTCCATGAATTTCGCTATCACCATGCAGCAGAAACTAGCAATTTGCCGGAAGCTGTTGTAGAGCGCTTTTTCCAGGAAGTATACAAGGCGAAATTTGAGCAACGCATTCCCCTGACACCTAATCACCATGCTGATGTTGATAACGCGACCATTACAGAGCGTGTTGAGTCTCTCCGTCCAGATATGTTAGCCGAAATCAGTAAATGGGCAAGCAAAGCTACTGCAGATGGAGATGTGAAAAACCTGCGAAGATCTCCACGCAAGGAGGTGATAGAAATAAACAGGGATGAGGAGGATCTGCGATGAACTACGAACCTTCGATTGAGCAGAAGCTTCACAACGCTGATTACAGCGATTACACCTTGCACTTTGAACCTGTGTTGAACAGTAATGGGCGTGTGCGATTCATAGATCACTCTCAGGGCAAAGAGCTAACTGTTGGTATCAATCTGGATGATAAAGCATTCGGGTATCGGGTTCAGGCAGAGTTTCCAGCCCTCATTGCTGACATTGTTGACCTCGCCGTTGCAATCCATGCTTCCGATCGCCTTGCTCCCCAAAATCTCAGAGAGAAGAAGCGTCGTCTTTTTGTGGTGCTTCCTGTCCGTCATCCAGAATTGTTAAGTGCCGAACCATTCAGAACAAAACTGGAAGACTTGCTGAAATGGGCGACTGGGAGCGAATGGGTTTTCGACTTTAAAGCAAGAGTCGCACCGGAACGTTTTGTTGAGCAACAATTAGTTTTTGTGTCAATAGTGCCTCAATGCAGTGAAGTCGCGCTTTGGAGTGGTGGACTTGATGCTCTGGCGGGTTTGTACACTCGTCTTCGGATGTATCCAGAAAAGTCGTTCGTGCTGTTTGGAAGTGGTAGTAATAATAGTGTCTATGCCCGCCAGGGACGAGTAGGAAAAAAGGTTGAGTCTATAGTCCCCGGTCGTTGTCATCTTTTCCGCGTCCCGATCCGCTTCCACGATAGCGATATGCAGCACAAGAACAAGCTTTCGCGTGGGCGAGGTGTTGTATTCACTCTGCTTGGTGCTGCGTGTGCATACCTCATGAATCAGCGGGTTCTCTGTGTTTATGAGAATGGGATTGGGGCGATCAACCTTCCTTACCGTGCATCTGCTGTAGGACTGGATCACTCTCGCTCTGTTCACCCATTGACTTTACTTATGGTGAGCGATGTCGTCTCAGAACTTTTGGGAGAAGAATTCCGCGTACAAAACCCATTTCTGTTCTGGACTAAAGCCAAAATGTGCAAAACATTGGCTGAAGAAGGGAGAAACGACTTAACGTCGCTAACTATGTCATGCGACAGCCCGCATCGCCAGCAGCCGATTCAGTGTGGTTACTGCTCCTCTTGTCTGTTAAGACGACAGTCGCTTGCTGCTAACGATCTAGAAGATCTAACCCGTTACGTAGTGTTCCACGGAAAGCGCCCGCCCAAGGAATCCAGTTTGCATCTCGATCATATGCTTGCGCAGGTTGATACCCTCCGCAGCTTGCTTGATGTATCAGATGAAATGGATCTTCAATGGGAAACTTTAACTCGAGAATTTCCAGAGTTAGATGATATCATCGATCGCTGTGCTGAGGTAGAAAACCTGCTACCTATAGATATGCGAAACCACCTAATTCAGCTTTATCGAAGCTATGTTTCTGAATGGGATACAGTAAAATCCCAAATCTCAGTTCGCCCATTAAATAAATGCGGTAAACAACAGGTATCGAATAGAAACGCAGTCACAGTCCAGTAAAGTTGAGGAAAAAAGTATGACTACCAATATCCTTGACAACATCGATCTGCGAACACTTGGGGAACTCCTTCAACAGGCGCGTAAAAAGTGCGGTATGACTCAGTCTGATGCAGCTAACATCATTGATGCTGCACGTACCACTATGGTTGCTATCGAGAAAGGAGAGCGTCGCATTAAGGCAACCGAACTGATTAAACTCGCTCGCGCCTATGGGCGATCCGTCAGTGACTTTGTTCGATCTCGTCCCGTAATCCAACCTTTTGAGATGCAATTCCGAGCTGCCTACCAGCGCAGTGAGGGAGAAGAGGTACAGATTGAACCAGCTATTCTGCAGCTAGAGGAGTTGTGTCGGAATTACCTAGAGCTTGAAGAAATTATGTCCGCACCACTTCCCCAGAACTATCCTCCTGAGTTCGAGGTGACTAATATGCCACTCAAGGCTAGTGCCGAGAGCATAGCAGTTGCAGAGCGCCAGCGCCTTGGGCTTGGAGATGGGCCTATTTTACGTCTGCGGGACATTTTAGAGCAGGATGTGGGACTTCGCATCTTTTATCTAAAGATGCCACCAAAATACTCAGGGATTTACAGCTACGATGAACGACTTGGCGGTTGCATAGCAATCAATGCTAATCATCCAGAAGAGCGGCGGCGTTGGTCACTGGCTCACGAATACCTTCACTTTCTCGCACATCGGCGAAAAGCTGTGTTGGAATTTGAAGGTCAGTATCAGCGAGTTCCAGAGAGCGAACGACTAGCCGACACTTTCCCAAAATATTTCTTGATGCCCACCAGCGGCTTGTTCAAGCGATTCAACGATATGTGCCGCACGCATGGCAAGTTTACTCCGACTCATCTATTCACACTAGCGCATTACTACGGTGTTTCCATAGAAGCACTTGCTTATCGGTTAGAAGAAATGGAGCTTGTGCGCACTGGAACTTGGGAGCGATTGCGCGATCGCGGGTTGAAAGTCAGAAAGGTACAACAGGAGCTGGGTTTAGAAGATATCCCACAGCGCACTGATACTATCCCTCTCCACTATCAGCATCTCGCGATTGAGGCGTTGGATCAAGGACTGATTACAGAGAGTCGCTTTTCGGATTTTCTAAAAGTCGATCGCTTAGAAGCCCGTCGTATCGCAGAAGCATTGCGAGAACATTCAAGCGGAATGATGGAGGAATCTGCTCATTTCGACTTGATTAATGTGCAGGAGTAATGGGAGAAGTCAGTTTATGCATATTGTTCGCTCCCACCTGATTCTTGATGCCTGTTGCGTTCTAAACTTTTATGCTTCGGGTCAATTACTGGCAATTTTGAAGTCTATTCCCGTTCAGGTTGCCGTTACCCAAGTTGTTCGAGAGCAGGAGTTAAGAACTCTCCAGCCTCTTGAGGGCGAGGAAAATGATGGTGCAACTCAATTCGAGGCTGCGATCGCACAACGTTTACTTATAACTGTGGATTTTGAGTCGGAAGAAGAGGCAGAATTGTTTGTGAATTACGCCGCTATTTTAGGTGACGGCGAATCAGCTACTGGTGCGATCGCAGTTTGCCGACAATGGGCAATAGCGACGGATGATAAAAAGGCGATATCGTTTTTTCGGAAAGAGACACCACAGCTTCAGATTCTATCAACCCTAGAGATAGTTAAGCATTGGTCAGAGGAAACAGGTGTTGATTCGCAAACACTACGCGAGGCACTCAATTCAATTCGAGTTAAAGGGAAATATATGCCACCTAAAAATCACCCCTTGCTGAGCTGGTGGGAAACTGGAAGACAGGCCTAAAGTTAAAGCTGAGTAGTAGTTGAATGGCAAATATCAAATAATTAATGTGAGGGCAAGATGTTTTTACCAGTAAATTAACCTAGATAAAACGGTCGATCGCACTTACTTCCCAACCATTCCCGAATCGCAGTGCGATCGCCCGCAGCCCGATCGCTCGATCGACAACAATAAAATTTGTTTGTAGTAAGGACTTTAGTCCTTAAATGCTGAGGACTAAAGTCCTCACTACGAACCTTGTTTTCCACATTTAATTCAGACAAATTTACGAACAAATAATTTTTACGCGACGCGAAAAGTTGCCCAAATAAGCAAACAGATAATTTTCTGTGGGATATATGCACCGCACGCACTTCCCCACCATTCCCGAATCGGAGCCCGATCGCCCGTAACACAATTTAGAAAGTGCCGCCTATAATCAAAACTAGCCAAAATCCCCATCAATTGAGCAACAGCCATGAGTCCCGACAAGGAAAAAATTACCTATTCAGAGAAAACAGAACGCCTCAGAGTCATCGCTCAGTTTATCAAAACCGTGACGCCGATGATTTGGACGATCGTCATTTTGGTTGTCATTATTCCCTTGGTAGGTAACTTTATCATTTCCAAGTCACTGACGCAGACAGCAACCACAACAGTTGTCGTATCGCCGCCGCACGATTTTAGCAAAGTTAACCGAGATGTCAGAAGCGCGATCGAAACCGCCCGCACCACTGCCGAAACTTTTGCTTCTCAGGAATTGGATAAATGGGAAACTGAAGTAGTCGCCCGACTTGACAATAGCTTCCTCGATTGGTACTTCGATTACTTCAATCAAAAAAAGATGGAGTTTACCGTACCTTTCAGTTTCCTCAAATCTGCGGTTATCAACAGATTCGATATGAATGCAGCATCTCAAGCTGTTTCTGAAAAATTAACCGAGGACTTTCAACGAGAGTTTGCTAACCGCGTACTGCTGCCGAAAAATGCTCAAATGCGGTTTCAATTAATCACTCAAGATACTGCTAACTTGTACATTGCTGAAGTTAGCAAAAATGTGCAAGTCGTGCAGAGCAAGTATAACATTCCTCAAGCTCAATGGGACAGATATCTTAATGATATTGCTACCACAATTAGCGATAAGGGTAGTGTCTCGAATTTGTCGTTAAAAGTATTGGTGGGAGGTAGCGGCTATTTAATTGCCAAACCGTTAATTTTGGGCATGGCAACAAAGGTTGGGAGCAAAGTTACCGCGAAAGTTGCTACCAAAGCTGCTGCTAAAATGGCAACAAAAACAGGCGGTACAGTTGCCAGTCAGTTAGGAGTAGGTTTAATCGATCCGATCGTCGGTGTCGGAATTATTATTTGGGATTTGTGGGATTACGATCGCACCGTGAAAGTCGAAAGACCGATTTTGCGCGAACATCTTGTAGGTTATTTGAAAGATGTTAAAAAATCGCTGCTAACAAATCCTGAAAGTGGTATTATGGCAGCAATTTATCAGTTAGAAAGCGGGATTGTCAAGTCGCTTTCTTAAAAGATGTCGATTATTTTGGCAGCA
>JBOFTL010000489.1:0-5370 GCA_051652045.1 Microcoleus sp.
GATCTCCTAGCTGGCGATTATACCAATAACGGCAAATTCTCAGCCAGCGATCGAGCTGCTGTTTTTGATTGGTGTCTGGATAGAATCGATACTGATACGTTACTTTCATTGCATTTCGATTTTGACGATGCAAGGTGAGAGTTATTTTATCATACCCACCTAGCAAGTTGATTAACTATTTATTAATTTATTGAATAAAGAGTTTGTTCGGATCCTCATCCACCCGTCCCCTGCTAAAATCTACAATTATTAGATTGCTTACGGGTGGAATCACAGTCTCACGCGACTCTCATCCCACACTAACCGAGGCGGTATAGTGTGGGGATTCCCGTCTGTTTAGCTAAAAGGCTATGAGAATTTCCAATATGACCAAAGTCAAATTTACAGCTCTAGCGGTCGCGATCGCCCTGTTACCATTGTTCGCAGCACTTCCCCTACAAGCCCAAAATCAGTTTCTGCTCAAAAAACTCCTAGAAACTAGGGGATGTCCGGGATGCGATTTATTTGGTGCTTCCTTAAGCCGCGCAGACTTGTTTGGCGCTTCATTAAGCGGTGCCACCCTCAGTCGTGCGGATTTGGTGGACGCTGACTTAACTGCTGCAGATCTCAAAGCAGCCAATTTAAACAATGCCAACCTCAGAAACTCCTTTTTAAGCAGTGCCGACCTCAGCAATGCCGATCTCACCAGGGCGGATCTCAGGGGTGTCAATTTAGAAAATGCCAACCTCAGCGAAACCACCATGCGAGACGCCACCCTGCAACTGGCCAAGTTAAAATGTGCCGATTTAAGCGCCGCTAAAATGAGCCGCATCGACTTCAGAGAAGCAGATTTAACGGGTGTAAATCTGAGGGGTGCGGATCTTCAAGAAGCTGATTTTTCCAACGCAAATCTCAGCGGCGCAGATTTGAGGGGAGCAAATTTGAGGGATGCAAGATTGAAAAAAACCAATCTTAAAGACGCCAATCTTTGCGGCACGCGAATGCCTGACGGCAAAACATCCCGCAAAGGCTGTCCGACTAAGGGAGAACTACCTATCGAGACGACTAATAGTTACTGTAATTACTGCCATCCTCTTTATATAGAACCTCAATGGCTGGAAGTTTTTTAGTCGATCTTTGTTCGGGAGTTTTGAGTTCGGATTTGTGAGCAAATTTCAGACCGCGATCGCACATCACAGCAAACAACACCCGACAAAAACTCAACCCTCAATTGTCAATTGTCAATTGTTAACTATCAACTGTCAAATGTCAATTGTTAACTATCAACTGTCAATTATCAACTATCAACTGTCAACTTGCAACCGCAGATTGATGCGGATTGACGCAGATAAACGCAGATAAATGCAGATTGATTTCATCAATCGATCGCGAGCGGGGACGCTCGCACTATAATCGATCGCGAGCGGGGACGCTCGCACTATAACTATCAACTCTCAATTGTCAACTGCCTTAATATCCTGCCACCAAACATCTACATAGGGCCACATTAACGTCTCGTCATCTAGCTTCACTGTCACCTCATAACGATTGATTTCCGTGAGTTTGCCAGTTTTGCCCTTCAACTGCAATTGTTGGGGATCTTCGGTAATGATTTCTACCCTTTCATTCAACAGCGGCTGCATTTGTTTTGAAGAACCCTGAAGCGGATTTTTGCCTTTTAGCAGATAGCCACCAATCAAAAACAAGTAAATTGACACCAGGAAAAATACCGTAGCCAAACCCACAATTAACAGCGTTTTTTGTTGCGAAAAATTGGTATAAATGCTGGTAATTCCTACGATCGCAGTTCCGAAAAACAATAAACTTGACAGTATGAGTCCTCCTCCCACAAACTCGCCGCAAAAAAGTATGATGGCTATCTGAAAACTAAATAATGCCATCACCCACGGCCACCCAGCTAGTAAAGATGAAGATAGCAGCCAATTCACAGCCGCAGTAAAGGCAATAGCAATAGCAATTGCCTGCGGCGGTGCCGCAAAATCGTACTGCCTGAATGGCAGAAGCACAAAACAGAATAAAGCGTAGGCAAAACCTGCAACAGCTAGTGCTAATCCACTAATTACTTCATTCCCATTTAGCATTGTTCAATTTGTTGTTCTGGTTGAGCACTGCCAGTATTTGAGGCTTTACAGATACCATAACATCAAAACACTACCAACTCTCAACTACCAACTATCAACGATCGACTCTCAACTATGATTTAGGGTCGATCGACTTCACGATATCTCGCACGGGCTGCGGTAGGGCGGGTACGAAAGTATTTCTAAAACTTTTCACATCAAATACCCGCCACAAAATACCTATCGCTACGATTAAGAAAAATAGCGCTCCTAAAAAATTGATCGTCACAGATACAAAATCGCCTCCCCTTTTTTTCGGTGGCGTAATGTGTTTCATTCGATACACGGCTGACTGCATTTCTTTGGAATCTTCCCGATTGCGCAACGGTGTTTTTGACTTAGCGTTTGACTTAGCGTTTGACTTAGCGCTCGAACTTGTTTTGTTACTTTTTGTTAAGTTCGCCTTCGACCTGAGTTCAGAACCCGGACGCATCCCCGTTAATTTGTTCGTAGAAGCATCCGTTAATCTGCTCGTCGAAGTACCTGTTTTACCGATAGCAGCATCCTGAATTTTGCTGTGATTGCGCTGAGTCGATTGGCGTTCTGCCAAAGTCCGCATCAAACTTTGCAATTGCTGAGTTACCTGGGGCGGGCGCTCTTTCTGCCTCGCCCAATTGAGCAACATCGCGCCGGTAATTCCGCAGAGGTTGTCAGCTCCCACAGAAGCCATCCGCTTCAGCAGCGGCTGGCTGTTAGACACGAAAACTACCAGCGCATCGGGGTGTTCCTTTGTCAAACCGTAAACGCACTGAGCTGTCGCTACCACCAACATTGCTTGTTTGCTTTGATTTTTAATCGAAGGTTCCAGAGCTCGGTGCGTTTCTTGGGCATCTGTAACAATCCAACCACTTTCGGCAAAAAAGCGCTTAAACTCTCTTGCTACTTGCTCTTGAGGCGGTTCTACCGCCCTGTCAGTCAAATAATCTATTTCGTCATACACCACTTCCGGGATGTAGCAAGTTCCCACCTTGGCATATTCTTGCCACGCCTGAGTTCTGCCAGCCA
Source organism: Microcoleus sp. (assembly GCA_051652045.1). Classification (GTDB taxonomy): domain Bacteria; phylum Cyanobacteriota; class Cyanobacteriia; order Cyanobacteriales; family Microcoleaceae; genus Microcoleus. The sequence continues at coordinate 3,126 of JBOFTL010000489.1, forward strand.
TCAAAACATCTGCATCAAAAGTTACCAATATTGGAGGAAGTTGATTAGCCATGAATTTCTACCTACCTATTCAAATAGGTGATTGTTACTTTATGCCTCAGATAGAACAAATTTAGATCGATACAAAAACCCACTTTTGGTAATAGATAAAGAATCCTGTGCTGAGCGCAGATTTGCCAGTTGGGATTGAGGAGGGCGATCGAGCAAAATTCCCGAGTTCGATCGCCCTTTTCCTCGATTTCATTAAATTTACCTTAACTTGAGAACTATAGCAATTATCTCTTGCAGATTATTGCAGGTTTGGCCGCAAAAATGTTGCGTCCCCAGCATCGATCTGCATCGGTTTTGCAAATCGGGACACAACATTGTCAAGTCCCAAGCATTTGGGCGTGCGGCTGAGGTTAGTTGCCGATGCCCAAACGACCTGCCAAAGCGGGAGTTATCGGCAACAAAGTAGCGATTGTCAAGAACAAAGCCAACAAACCCAAAGCAGCCCGCGCGTCGTCCGGTTCCGTCAGTTCGTTAAGGCTCGGTCGCTCTAAATTTCGCTGTAAAATTAGAATCACGATCGCCCAATACAAAGCTAAAGGATTTACCAAAGCCGCGATCGCCAGTACGACAAATGTTGCTAAAGTCGTTCTGCCGGCAATTTTTCTGCCGTAGATTGCTTGGACGATTCTGCCCCCGTCTAATTGCCCCGCAGGCATCAAATTAATCGCTACGATTACCAAACCCAACCAACCGATGATTACTAACGGGTGAACGTCTACCAACTGCTGGTGCAAGGCCGAACCCAACACCACTTTTGCCAAGGTTCCCACCAACACCGAACCTTTGAAAAATTCTGCGGGAATTTGAAATAAACTGCCGGGGTGCGATAGCAGCAAACCCGTTACTAACATTCCTAAAGCTACTGTTCCCGCCAGGGCCGGGCCGGCAAAAGCGATGTCGAACAGTGCTTTGCGGTTGGGAAGCAGCGACTCAAAACGATCGATCGACCCGAAGGAACCTATCTGCCAAGTGGGTATAAAAAACGGCCAGCTTAAGGGTATTTTGTACCGACTTGCCATGACTCGGCGCGCAATTTCCCGAGATCCTAAAACTGCCCAAATTCCCGCCGCAATTGGCAGCACTTCTAGATATCTTGTCGGTGAGGTAAAAAAGTCGAATCCCCGTAACAATCCTGCGGTTTCCAAGGTGGTAGCAATTGTTGCCAGTAACAGCACGACTGACAGGATTTTTTGAGTTACTGCAGTCGGCTGCGGATCGCTGGTACTGGGCAAAACAATAACTACTGGTTTGTCCTCTTGATTTTCTACTAGAAATAGTCTGTAGCGATCGCCCACGTTTGCTTGCAAAGCAGCTTGCAATCGGGAGTGGATTTGTTCGGGATCTCCTCGCAGGTTGCCTTTAAAAATCACTCCGTCTTGATAGGGAATGGTTTCTGTGGTAAAGAATGTATCGATACCAAAGATGCTTTGAATTGATTTGAGGTCTTCGGCAGGAACGGGAATGACTTCCGGTCGATCGCTGGCTGAGGTTCTAGTTACTATCTTAATCGGTTCGGGCGATCGCTCTGGCGGCGGCTCTGCTTGGTAATTCCCGTCGCTTCCGGATTCGGGGCGGGGATTTTGTGCGCGATCTCGTGCTGCTGCATCGATGGCTGCCGATCGCAGTTGTCGTCCTAAATAAATGTACAATCCTGTAGATGCTAACAGCATTAACATTACCGCCACTAAATTTAAGTAAATTCCAGAGGCGAATAAAGTGAAAAACAGCAGCCAGGGACTCATCAATACCACTGACTGCAACCAAGCCAATATTCCCAGTTTGCCCAAAGATTTGGCGCGATAAAATCCCCAGCCGAGAATTCCTGCTGCCACTAGCACCAAGGCAATTGTTGCTGTATTTTCTGATGTAGCGATCGTTTCCATGCCTGTTGTTTCCGCTAATCCAAGTTGGTTAAGACCGATCGAGCTGCGATCGAACTGTAGCATTAAATTGCTATTAATGTAAAAAAAAATTACTGTCAACATACATTCAACCTTTCAAAAAATAACTTAATTCCTCAGAAAATTAAAGATTTCGCGCGAGGGACCCTGCGTGCCTACCTAGACTTAAGTGACATACTCCTACATCAAGCTGATTACAGCTATGATGTAGGCATCTTTGCAGCCCGATGAAGGGTATACAAAATTTCCTTCACGGTACTGTTATCCATAGTTCCTACTACAGAAAGATTCCC
>JBOFTL010000490.1:0-3648 GCA_051652045.1 Microcoleus sp.
TTTTCCTGCAAGCAACATCTTTCGGCAAATTAAAGGTAAAACGCGAGTGCCTGTTTTTCTGCCAAGCAAACTGTTTGTATCTGGCACTCAACAACTCGATTTTGACGTGCAAGCAGGTTCCCACGGTTATATCGTGAGAATGTATTTAGGTAAAGGATGCCGCACGAGAACCTGTTATTTTGGTACGATCGAAGCTAAAAGAGATGAACCGTTTTCGCCTCCTTCTCATTTGCCAAGAGATAGTTACAGAAGTGTTGAATTAGAAGGGGGAATGAGGGGGCTTTATTTCAATAAATGCAGTGTTTACTGTATGGCATTTGTGGAGTGGCAAAGATTGGGAGTTTTGTATCGAGTGACGAGGAAAAACAGCACGCAGCAAGAAGTCGCACAAATAGCAAATTCTGCAATTCGATCGGGACAGCGATAGACAATTTTATTGCAGAAGGCAGGAAGAAAGTGTTATATTAAATTTGGACTTCAGCACCCCTTTATCCCGATCCTAAAATATGACAGACAAAAAAAAATTCCTTTTACGATCGACAGAAATAGCAGAACAAGCAGCTAGTTTCTCTCATCCTTGGAATCCTAACTCACTTATTATTGGCACCCAAATCAGTCGCTTAACAGGACTTAAAAGAACGGGCGTCAGTTTGGCAAAGATTCCCTCCGGTAAAGAATCTTTTATCTATCATTCTCACGAGCGCGAAGAAGAATGGATTTATATTATTTCGGGTCGGGGAATTGCCGAAATTGATGGTGAGGAATTTGAAGTTAATGCCGGAGATTTCATGGGATTTCCTACACCATCAGTAGCGCATCACCTGCGCAACCCTTTTGATGAAGAGCTAATTTATCTCATGGGTGGGGAAAATGTTGATGTTGAAATTGCAGACTTTCCCCGTTTGGGTAAGCGAATGTTGCGCCGTGAAGGGAATATCGAGATTTACGATGTTTCCAGCGCCAAAAGTTTCGGGCCGCTGGAAAATAGCTAAAATTGGAATATCTCAAACTGGAATCTAGAGATGATGCCTTTAAATTCCCATCCTCAAAATCTCCCCACCAACAGTCAACAGTCAACTTGAAGAACCGGAATTATTCGATCGAGAATTACTCGATTGGCTTGCTAACAATTAACAAAACAAGACCCTCAAAAATCATTGAAACAAACGCAAATGAGATATTTCGAGTTATGATATTCGATATATTGAGCAATTTTGATATTTTCATCACATCAGGGAAAGGACAAAAATATGATTGGATACGTTACCATCGGTACAAACGATCTGCCAAGTGCAGCCCAATTTTATGATACTTTGCTTGCCGAACTTGGCGCTCGACGATTAAATGAAGACGAGCAATTTATCGCCTGGAGCGTTTCTCCTGAACACCCAGCAATTCTTGTTACCAAACCATTCGACGGTAACAAAGCAACAGTCGGCAATGGAATGATGATAGCTTTGCAAGTTGACAGTCCCGAAAAAGTTGACTTAGTTTACAAGAAAGCGATCGAACTTGGCGCTAAGGATGAAGGACCTGCCGGACCGAGAGACTATTTGCCGGGGTTTTATGCGGGATATTTTCGCGATCTTGATGGGAATAAGTTAAACGTGTTTTGTATGATTGAGCAAAACACTAAAGATTAGCAAGTTTTTCAAGGCAGAAGGTAGCAGGCAGAATTTAAGAAAGGCAGAAGGTAGCAGGCAGAATTTTTTATTCTTTCTAATGCCAACTGCCAAATGACTGATGACTAATGACTAATAACTAAATTAACTGTCATACATCCGGGCTTCAACTGCGTCGGGATTCTCCTCGCAATACTCTTCAAAAGCCGTTTTGTCAAGTTTTACCGATCGCTGGTGAGCAGCTTCAGCCTGCATTTCCTCAACAATATCCCAAGCTACCGCACACTCTTTAGAAGTAGCACCTTTCTGAGCGCAAATAGCCCTCGCATCGGCGATCGCTTTTTCAATTTGATCCTCAAAAACCGCGCTTTTTGGCTTTTGCACGAAATCGCTTTTTGTCAAAATATCCGTTACTGAAATAATCCCCACCAATTTGTCCTTAATCACTGGCGCCCGACGGATGCGCGTATTCGCAAACAGCCTCGCCACGTATTCCACACCCAAATCGGGATTTACCGTAATGCAAGGCTTGGTCATAATCTCGAAAACGCGGACTTTTTTCGGATCTACCCCGTAAGCTGCCACTTTATAAACAATATCCGTTTCAGTGACAATGCCGTAGGAGTCTTGTTCGTGACGGCGTTCGACAATTAACGCGCGCAGGCACAGTTCGTTCATCATTGCTACGGCTTCAGCTACTGTGGCCGAACCGCGAATGGTGACAACTTCTGTCGTCATGATATCTTGGGCTTTCATCATCATTTTTACTTGCTCCCACTCTGTTTACTCGCTTCGCATCCCGACGCTCGATCGGGAATAGGACTCCCAATCATCATAAAACTTTAAGGGCGATCGATTCCGGCGAGCGACTACCGCCACGACCGAGAGCTACTTCAAGCCTCAAAGATCGAGCAACAGCGAGGTTCCGGCTCTCCAAACTCAAAGAAGCAAAAGTTAACACAAACTGAGCGACTGCTGGCGCTCGCACAGATCCCCGCCTCTGATAAACTTGATGGCTGGGAGTGCAAACAACCACAAAGCACGCATCAGCAGTTGGGAGGATATAGTTCGTGGACAATGTAATCGGTTTAGAGATTATCGAAGTAGTCGAGCAGGCTGCGATCGCCTCAGCTCGCTGGATGGGCAAAGGCGAAAAAGATACTGCTGACCAAGTAGCTGTAGAAGCGATGCGCGAGCGGATGAACAAAATTCATATGCGCGGCCGCATCGTTATCGGAGAAGGGGAACGCGACGATGCACCGATGCTGTTCATCGGCGAAGAAGTCGGCATTTGCACCCGCGAAGATGCCAAAGATTTTTGCAATCCAGATGAATTGGTGGAAATTGACATCGCCGTCGATCCCTGCGAAGGAACGAACCTGGTTGCTTACGGGCAAAACGGTTCGATGGCTGTTTTGGCAATCTCCGAAAAAGGTGGTTTGTTTGCAGCACCAGATTTCTACATGAATAAATTGGCTGCTCCTGCGGCTGCTAAAAATCACGTAGATATTCGCAAAACACCAACCGAAAATCTAAAAATTATCTCTGATTGCCTCGGCCGCAGCGTTGAGGAGTTGGTGGTGGTGGTGATGGACCGCCCCCGTCACAAAGATTTAATTAGTGAAATTCGGGAAGCGGGTGCCAGAGTGCGCCTGATCAGCGACGGTGACGTTTCGGCTGCAATTTCTTGCGCGTTTGCTGGTTCCAACATCCACGCATTAATGGGTATTGGTGCGGCACCCGAAGGTGTGATTTCGGCAGCAGCAATGCGCTGTTTGGGCGGTCATTTCCAAGGTCAATTGATTTACGATCCTGCTGTTGTGAAAACTGGTTTGATCGGTGAAAGCAAAGAGAGCAATCTCGCCCGACTGAAAGATATGGGCATCACCGATCCTGACAAGATTTACAATGCTGAAGAGTTGGCATCTGGCGAAACAGTTCTGTTTGCAGCTTGCGGAATTACTCCGGGAACTCTGATGGAAGGAGTGCGCTTCTTTGGCGGCGGCGCTCGCACCCAGAGTCTGGT
>JBOFTL010000491.1:0-1970 GCA_051652045.1 Microcoleus sp.
TGTTTGAATGGATCGGAGGCCTATCCGTAACCGCAGGTATTGGAGTAATAGCGTTTGGTAAAAAAGAGACTTATAGCTTCGATCGAACTTTAGATGTACTAATTGTTAAACAACAGAGTTTCTGGAGAACGCAAGTAATTAAACATTCCCTGCACGAGGTTTGTGGGGTAGAAGTGACATATTTAAAAGACAGAAATGAGGACATTTCTTACCAGCTTCAATTGCCGAAAATAAATGGCGATCGCATACTTCTACCCGTCACGATGGATGAGTACAAGCAACAACAAATTGCTAAGGCAATTAACAACTTCTTGCAGGCGCGATATCACTCAAAAAAATCCCCAGAAAATAGCTAATAATAGACTTAAGAAGCCAGGTTTTGCTAGGATTGAAACTTAAGAAACTGGGTTTTTCTGGGATTTCAAACCTTGAGTCGGTATAGTTTTAAAAACCCGGTTTCTGCCTCGATTTGATTTAGTTGAAGCCTTGAGACTTAAGAAACCGGGTTTTTCTGGGATTTAACACCTCGATTCGGTATAGTCGTAAAAACCCGGTTTCTACCTCAAACACTATCAACTGTCAACTGTCAACTTTTTCAGCTTGTTTCAACTTCCAACCTGGCTTGACAACTTGGCGCGATCGAGCTACTACTAAACAATCATTCGCTACATCTTCCGTAACTACAGAACCTGCGGCGACAGTAACATCTTCCCCTAAAGTTAGCGGTGCAACTAACACGCTATTAGAACCCGTTTTAGAACGCGATCCGATTTGAGTTTTGTGCTTGTTAACGCCATCGTAATTAGCGGTAATCGTTCCCGCACCGATATTGACTTTCTCTCCCAAAGTTGCATCGCCCAAATAAGATAAATGAGCGACATTAGTTCGATCGCCCAATCGAGCATTTTTCAATTCGACAAAATTTCCTACCCGACAATTTGCGCCGATTTCCGCGTGTCCCCGCAAATGCGCGTAGGGACCGATGCGCGAATTTTCTGCTACAATACTATCAGTAATTACTGAATAAAGCACCGTCACATTTGACCCGATTTGACTGTTTTCAATCAAACTTCCCGGACCGATCCGGCATCCCGAACCGATCGTACTTTTTCCCCTCAAATGCGTTTGCGGTTCGATGATTGAATCCGGCTGCAATTGTACCGTATCGTCGATCGTAATGCTATCAGGATCGATCAGCGTTACTCCTGCCGCCATCCACTTATCTTTTACCCGCACTTGCAAAATATCAGCAGCCGTTGCTAAATGCTTGCGATCGTTAATTCCCAGTATTTCTTGATAGTCGTCAACATCGACAGCCATCACCGGTTCGAGGAAATTTACCGCATCAGTCAAGTAATATTCTTTTTGGTCATTTTCCGCCTTCAAATCCGGCAAAATCTTCTCTAAATCCGGCCAGTGAAAACAATAAACTCCGGCATTAATGCGGTGATTTTGCTTTTGTGCCGCCGTGCAATCGCGGTCTTCCACAATTTCTTTGACTAAATTTTGGCTGTCTGTAAATACTCGCCCGTAGCCTTGAGGATTTGGCAAATTAGCTGTCAGCAAAGTTGCGGAATTCTTGTGTTGTTTGTGAATTTGCATCAACTGCTTGAGAGTTTGCTGCCGGAGTAAGGGAACATCTCCATTTAAAACTAGCAAATCTCCCGTAAATCCTGCTAAATGAGGCAGCAGTTGTTGGATCGCATGACCGGTTCCCAATTGTTCTGTTTGTTCGACAAACTCTAAAGCGGGAAGTTGAGGATTTTCCGGTTCTTTTTCGCTGCTAGCAATCAAGGATTCTCGAACTAATTCGCCGCGATAACCGACGATAACCAGCCGCCTGGATACTTGAATTTCTTGACAACTGTAAAGGACTCGTTCGACGAGCGATCGACCGCCCAATTCGTGTAAAACTTTAGGCAAGTCAGATTTCATGCGCGTGCCGCGCCCAGCCGCTAAAATTGCTATTG
>JBOFTL010000492.1:0-4113 GCA_051652045.1 Microcoleus sp.
ATTTGCAGCCCGTCGGAAAACACTGCTAAATGGGAAAACTTTTCCCAGCGTACCTGAAATTGTGCTGTTTCTACAGCATTTGGCGAAACCAAAAATACAGTTTCATTGATATATTCGCCGCAGGGAGGAACAGTCAGAGAAATCGCATTTCCCGCACTGTCACCGCCCACTGCCGCACCGTCACCGATTTGAGCGACTGCGATTAATTCTGGAGTAGCAACAACAGTAATTAAAGTGCAAGCTAAATCTCGCGATGCTACTTCTCGCACTGCGGCTTCGGCTTCCACAGCCGCCCGCGCGGCTTGCAGTGCGGATGCCAGCAAAACTTGCCATTCGCGATCGTTTTGCGGCAGCATTTCCTGTTGCTGGCAAATCGTTTCTACAGCAACTTCTACAGCAATTTTAGCCCCTATTTCTGCCAGTGCTGCCGAACCCGCACCGTCAGCAACTGCGGCGGTTAAAACATTATTTGGTAGCAAGCGCCAACAGTGGGCATCTTGACAGGGCTGCGATCGTTTTTCGTGGCTGGTACCCGTCACCGATGCTGCTACAACTTGCCAATTAGTCATTAGTTGTGAGTCATTAGTCATTAGTTGGGAGTCATTAGTCATTAGTTAAGAGTCATTAAGTATTAGCCATGCGTCATTAGTTGGGAGCCGTCAGCTATGTAGGGTGCGCACTGTGCACCTTACGACTTGTTAATTACTAGCAATCCTCCAATCTAAAATCTCTCTCTATGTAGGGTGCGCACTGCGCACCTTACAACTTATTAATTACTGGCAATCCTCCAATCTAAAATCTCTCTCTATGTAGGGTGCGCACTGCGCACCTTACAACTTATTAATTACTGGCAATCCTCCAATCTAAAATCTAAAATCTAAAATCTAAAATCGCTAAACCGTTCCCCATCCGGGTGGTGGCAGTGCGACTTGTTCGTCAATTTTCGAGTGAGAAACTCTCTGCATACTAGCCGAGAGCCAAATGAACATTTCTCTAAAATCCAATCCTCTCAATTTTACAGGAGTGCGTTCGACTATTTGCGCGAGGCGGGAAATATTAGCGCCTTCGACTCCTACCGCAAAAAAGGCAACGCGCTTGTTCGTTTCTTCCTCTTTAATCCGCTGCGCCGCTACCTCTACAACATCATCAGATTCTCCTTGAGGTTCGCCGTCAGTAATCATAAATACCCACGGGCGGTAGTAGGTAATTCCGTTATTGCGGTATTCAGATTTGCGGGCGGCAATAGTGTCTAACGCTAGCTGAATGCCAGCGCCCATGTGAGTTTGTCCTTGGGCGGTAAGTAGCGGCGTCTCGAATCGATCGGCCGTCACGAAGTCCTGCACGACTTTGATATGATTGTCAAAGGAAATAATCGCTACTTCAACTCGTTTTTTAGCAAGTTCGTCTCTAATCAGGTCATCTCTAAAGACTTGCAGCCCCTCATTCAAAGCATCGATGGGTTCGCCTTGCATCGAACCGGAGGTATCCAGCAACAAGACGCACGGACAGCGCGGTTCTGGGTTTTCGGCAAATTCTACAGCTTCGTCAAGTCTCATGGTTCGGGATTAACCTAGAAATCGATCTATTTGTATCTATATTACCTTATCGCCAAAAATGTCAAAAATAACTTGCGATGCCGATCGCATTTTACCATCTCGTCAAATATCAAACCTACCGTGTTTTCTCAAACTGCTTTCTACAACAGCAAATCCCCAATATAAAATTTCCCGTCTAACATTACCAATCACCAATCAGCAATCCAAAATCTAAAATCTAAAATTCCCTGGCTGTGCTACGATATAATTACAGCATTTCTGCAAAATAAGGAGTAGTCTGATGATTGCAACAGTCACGCAAAAAAAATTAACTTTTGACCAATTTCTTGTAGAATGTCCCGAAGATGGACGTTACGAACTGATAAATGGGGAAATTGTAGAGATGAATGCTACCAGAAATCATGATGATGTTGCCGACTTCGCTGCTGACTCATTTAAAGATGAAATTCGACGCCTTAACTTAAATTATGTTGTGAAAGTTACAGCAGTTATCCAAACTGTAACTAAATCGGGAATCGAACAAGGGCGCAGGCCGGATGTCAGCGTAATCGATCGAGATTTGTGGCGATCGAATCGATCGGCATATTCTGCATTGCGGGAACCAATTCAATTAGCAGTAGAAGTTACATCCACTAATTGGGATGATGATTATATTGACAAACTCGACGAATATCAGCGCCTGGGAATTCCCGAATATTGGATTGTCGATTACTTAGCCATTGGTAGCAGAGACTTCTTGGGAAATCCTAAAGTTCCCACGGTTTTTGTTTACCTTTTGGATGCGGAAGGTAATTACCAAAAAACTGCATTTACAGGGAGCGATCGCATTATATCCCGAACCTTTCCCGAACTGACTCTTACTGCCACACAAATTATGAATGCCTAAATTTAATATGTATTTTAAAAGTTTTAACCGCAGATGCAGGCAGATAAAAGCAGATGAAATACCATCTGCTTTTATCTGCGCTAATCATACTAAATCCGGGCGATCCATCCTCATGATAAATCCTTCGTTTGAAGCCAAAGACTCTGCGATTGCTTCACTTCGTTCGCAATGACAATTCAGCTAAAATCTGCGGTTGCACCTCATCTAACTAAGTCCGACAACGCCTGTCACCACATCCATCACCGAACCTGAATTTTCCACTTTAGCCACATCCAGCAAAGTCTTCAAAAGCGAATCAGGATTCAAACTGATCGAATCAATTCCCAACTCAACTAAAAACCGGGCAAATTCGGGATAATCGCTGGGGGCTTGACCGCAAATTCCAATTTTGCGATCGTACTTATGCGCCGCCTTAATCGCAATTTCTACCATCCGCTTCACAGCTTCATTGCGTTCGTCAAAAATGTGTGCGACTAAACCAGAATCCCGATCTAATCCTAATGTTAACTGAGTCAGATCGTTAGAGCCGATCGAAAATCCGTCAAATACTTGCGCGAATTCATCGGCAAATATTACGTTACTCGGCAATTCGCACATGACATACACTTGCAAGCCGTTTTCGCCTTTCACCAAACCGTTTTTTGCCATCTCGGCTAACACTTTTCGTCCTTCATCTGGCGTGCGGCAAAATGGCACCATCGGAATCACATTTGTCAAGCCCATTTCATCTCGAACTCGCTTTAAGGCTTTGCATTCCAAAGCAAAAGCATCGCGGTAATTCGGATCGTAATAGCGGGAAGCGCCGCGCCATCCCAGCATCGGGTTTTCTTCCTTCGGTTCAAACTGCCTTCCTCCCAAAAGATTAGCATATTCATTGCTCTTAAAATCGCTCAGTCGCACGATAACTGGATTGGGATAAAATGCAGCCGCGATCGTGCCAATTCCCCAGGCTAATTTGTCTGTGAAAAAGTCAGGTTTGTGCGGGTAAAGTGCGGTCAGTTCGTCAATTTCGCGCTTGACAGATTCGTTAGCCAATTCGTCATAGCGGATTAATGCCAGCGGGTGCGCTTTGATGTGATTGGCAATAATAAATTCCAGTCGCGCCAAGCCCACACCGTCGCAGGGAATTGATGATAAGCCGAATGCTTCTTCGGGGTTGCCAACATTCATTAAAATTTGAGTGCGAGGGCGCGGCAAATTCCCGATCGCGGTTTCTTGAACTTCAAAAGGTACCAAATCGGCATAAACTTTGCCTTCATCTCCTTCGGCACAGGAAACAGTAATTTCCTGTCCGTTTTGCAAAACTTTTGTAGCATCTCCGGTACCGACAATTGCCGGAATTCCCATTTCTCTGGCGATGATAGCTGCGTGACAAGTGCGGCCGCCGGAATTAGTGACGATCGCGCTAGCTTTTTTCATGATCGGTTCCCAATCCGGGTCTGTTTTGTTGGTAACTAAAACTTCTCCAGATTGAAATTTTGCAATGTTGTGAACATCTAAAATTACGCGCGCTTTTCCTTGCCCGATCGCCTCTCCAACGGCCCGTCCTTTGACCAAAACTGCGCTCGAACCTTGCAGCTTGTAATTTCTTAAAACCGTAGCTGATTTTTGAGATTGCACTGTTTCCGGTCTTGCCTGCACGACAAATAGTTCGCCAGTGATACCATCTTT
>JBOFTL010000493.1:0-2322 GCA_051652045.1 Microcoleus sp.
CTCCCCTGCAACATACAGAAAAGTTTCCCGATAATCTGGGGAACCCATGCCGTTGTAAAGACCGTTGGGAGAAAACCTAACTCCCACTCGATTGGCAGGCCATACTGTCAGAATTGCTTCCACAATTTCCTTGAGAAAACGGTAGCGATTTTCAATGCTACCGCCGTAGATATCGGTGCGGTGATTCGTTTTGGATTGCAGAAAATTGTCAATTAAATAACCGTTGGCTCCGTGAATTTCTACACCATCAAAGCCGGCCATTTTTGCTCGTTCTGCCGCTTGGCGATAATCCTCTACAATAGATGGAATTTCATCGGTTTCTAAAGCGCGGGGAACTTCATAAGGTTGTTTGCCTGTGGGAGTGTGAATTTCGCCTCCCTCAATGGCAATTGCAGATGCTGCAACTGGCAATTGACCGTTTTCTTGAAAACTGCTGTGAGATGCTCGCCCGCAATGCCAAAGTTGCAGGAAAATTGGCGTTTCTTTGGCATGAACTGCCTCTGTAACTTGTTGCCAAGCTGCGCCTTGTGCGTCTGAATAAATACCGGGCGTATTTGCCCAGCCGTTACCTTGAGTCGAAATTACGGTGGCTTCTGAAACTATTAAACCAGCTCCAGCTCGCTGAGCGTAATATTGGGCCATTAAAGCGTTGGGCATCCGCGTTTCACCTGCTCTGGCGCGCGTCATGGGGGCCATAACGGCGCGGTTTTTTAGGGATAAATCTCCCAGTTTGAAGGGACTGAGCAATGCTGGCGATGCTGTTTGGGTATTCATGAAATTGGATATTTCCTCAAATGAATAATTTAGGAGTCGGAGTGCGATCGCTTTTAATTATTTTACCTTTATTTCCAAGTTTAGCAACCAGGGAATATCTGTAACCCCAGATTCAAAACCTAAATTCGGTAATTGGTAATTGGTAAATCCCGTACCCAACCTTACACCCAAAATTCTATATGCTGTAAGTTTAACTAATGTTTGGCTAAATATAGCGATCGCAAATGAGTCATAAATTTTTAACCCCACCCCAACCCTCCCCGAACTCGCTGGCGAGGGAGTAAGAAGTTCACAAATGATTTGCGATCGCTATATTTGTAGTTACAATCGTTTTTTTGTGCTATTCGTGTCGATCGAAAAAACAAATAAAATACGGATTGATACATGAGATTGCTTGCAGAATTTCCACAGAAACATTACCCCATCGGTCTACCAACTTTGGCAATGGCATAAATCTGCTGTTTTGATTTAGGCTCGATCCTGCAGATAGCGTTATAATAGTACATCTGTACTATGATTAAGTCAGAAAATCTCAAATTTATATGCCCTCCACAAAAACTCTGCCGCTAATTAAAGATGCAGAACGCTTGGAAAGCCGCCTCAAGGAAATTCCAACGGTACCCGGTGTATATTTAATGAAAGACGAGAGCGATCGCATCCTTTACATCGGCAAATCAAAAAGACTCAAAAACCGAGTCCGTTCCTATTTCCGCGACAGCCAAAATCTCAGTCCCCGCATTGCCCTGATGGTACAGCAAGTTAGGGAAATCGAATTCATCGCCACCGACACAGAAGCCGAAGCTTTAGCATTAGAAGCAAACCTCGTAAAACAGCACCAACCCTACTTTAACGTCCTGCTCAAGGATGATAAAAAATATCCCTATTTGTGCATAACTTGGTCTGAAGAATACCCGCGCATTTTCATCACCCGCAAGCGTCGCGCCGGTAATGCAAAAGACCGCTACTACGGTCCCTACGTCGATACCGGGGCGTTGCGGAGTACGCTGCATTTAATTAAGCGGATTTTTCCCTTGCGACAGCGCCCTCAACCGCTGTTTAAAGACCGTCCTTGTTTGAACTATGATATCGGTCGCTGCGTAGGAGTGTGTCAGGGATTAGTATCACCCGAAGAATATCGCAAAATGATACAAAAAGTAGCGATGATTTTTCAGGGAAGAACTCAAGAATTAATCGATTTGCTCCAACCGCAAATGGAACAAGCAGCGGCAGATTTGAACTTTGAAACGGCGGCACGGATTCGCGATCGCATTAAGGGCTTGCAGTCTTTGAGTGCGGGTCAAAAAGTATCTTTACCTGACGATACAGTGTCCAGAGATGCGATCGCGCTTGCCGCAGATACTCAGCACGCTTGCATTCAATTATTCCAAATTCGTGCAGGTCAATTAGTAGGAAGGTTGGGATTTATGGCAGAGATTCTTTCCCAACCATCTCTTATTAATGGGGAAAGAGAGTTATCTCAATCCATCCAAAATGGAGAGCAACAATTATCTCAACTTTCTCTTTCCTCCCCCCCAGAGCGAGGCGAAG
>JBOFTL010000494.1:0-2084 GCA_051652045.1 Microcoleus sp.
GATTTACCAAATTTCGCTTGACGGGGGGAGAACCGCTATTGCGCCCTGGAGTGGTGGATTTGGTAAGGGCGATCGCATCTTTTCCTGAAACGCGCGATTTGTCAATGACTACTAACGGCTTTTTGCTGGCGGGAATGGCTGAAAATCTCTACAATGCTGGTTTGCGCCGAATTAATATTAGTTTGGATTCTTTGGAAGCGGAAACTTTTGATAAGATAATTGGCAGTCGGGGTCGATCGCGCTGGCAGGAAGTTTGGCAGGGAATTCAAGCAGCTTATCGCGTAGGTTTTAACCCGCTGAAGTTGAATGTGGTGGTAATTCCTGGCGTGAATGACAGCGAAATATTGGATTTGGCAGCATTAACTATTAACCGCAATTGGCACGTGCGTTTTATTGAATTTATGCCGATCGGGAATGGCGATTTATTTGGTGATAAAGGTTGGATTGCTTCGGAAGAATTGCGGCAGCAAATTCGCGACAAATACGGATTAATTGAATCGGGAGTGCGGGGAAACGGGCCGGCGGATGTGTTTCAAATTCCGGGTGCGAAAGGCACGTTAGGATTTATCAGTCAAATGTCGGAATGTTTTTGCGATCGCTGCAATCGAATGCGTTTGTCTGCTGACGGTTGGTTGCGGCCTTGTTTGCTGAATGAAACGGGACAAATTGATTTAAAAACTGCTTTGCGCGATGGAGTTTCTACGAGTGAATTGCGCGATCGAGTGCGGGAGATTTTAGAGATCAAACCCGAGATTAATTTCAAGCAGCGAGATTCGGGAACTAACGCGGGAAATTACAGCCGCACCATGTCTCAAATCGGCGGCTAAAACTCCCCTCCCAAAACTTGTCCTGCCGTCAAACTTAACTGAGGTAATGTCAGAGAAACAAGCGTTTGCTCTCCTTGAAAACTCCCAACTTCGACATATTCACCCGCTTCTAAGCTGCATTGAATGCAATTACGGGTGAAAATCCCATTAAACCGGAACAAAGGGGAAGAATAAAACAGATGGCATCAGCTTGGATAGAGTGGGGGAAAGATCGAGGATGCGCGATTTATGAGCGATGAAGTGCGACAACAAATTGCAGAAATAGCTAGTAATTTCAAGCTGTTTGAATGTAAGGCTTGTGCTTTAAGCATTCAAGAGTTTTTACTTCAAAGAGGTATTGCTGGGAAAAAGATAAAAATTTATACTGGCAGTGCTAAGGGAAAATATGGTAATATTTATCATGATGACCTCGGACAAAATATTGCTACGAATGGACGGCATGAAGGGATTGCAGTTAAAATCAATGGGGAGGAATTAATTTTTGATAATATCCATCATGAAGGAATTACTCGACAAGATTGGCTGGGAAAATTTTATTGTTTGGCACTGGATCTGGGCGGTCAGTTTCAGATTGAGGAAATAGAATTTTAAATAAAAGGAGATTGAAAATGTTAGATTTGTACGAGCTGTTAGGAAAAATCAGACAAAGAGCATCTTTATATTTAGGAAAAAAATCTCTCAGTCATCTCCATGTTTTTTTAGATGGCTATACTTTTGCCCGCCGTCAACTCGGTATTCCTCTCACAGAGCAAGAAAAACAGTTTGAGGATTTCCAGGAGTGGATAGAAAATAGATTTAACCAAGCAGATACTCAATCTTGGAGTCGGATTATTCTTTTTTATTCTGAAGATGAAGCCGATGCACTAAATCGTTTTTTTGAATTGTTTGAAGAATTTAAAAATTGTGAAAATTTGCCAAAAGTTGATGCAATAAATAACGTCGAAATGTCGGAGGATTTGAGTGTTGTAGCTGGAAATATTTAAGCACGATCGGCCGCAAAAGCAAGGCAGGCTTTGATGTCTAAGGTGAGATTAAAATTGCCGAGGGCTAGTTTCCATTCAATTAGTTTCCCCAGCGAGTGGGGACCAAATTGCCGATGTTCTCGACTTGATAATGCTCGAGTTTCCATTCAATTAGTTTCCCCAACGAGTGGGGACTATTTCAGCCATTTTACCGCCACCCTCGCAACAACCGATCGCCCGCCCAAATCCCTCGATTTGCTTCCCAGATTGCCAGCCTGGGAAGCAACCCCCACTT
>JBOFTL010000495.1:0-3269 GCA_051652045.1 Microcoleus sp.
ATCGCAAACATTGACGCCAGACTCAATCAATTCTCCGCGACCGACACTACCGTCATCACTGGGTCCGAGAACGCCTTTAAAATCGTAAAGACAGTCTTCGCGTCCGTCTTGGATCGTAATCGTAGCAGATTCTCCAGACAGCAGCACGTCTCTGCCTAATATATCTTCTTCCCAGTCGTTAACACTAGGAGGCGAAGCTTGACATCCTCCCCGCCGTAGAACGGCAGGGATTCCCAAACCTCACGATTTAGGTTTCTGCTTCCTTCCTTTGGGGTTTTTCGCACCTGCCTTAACAGACTTACTCTGTTCGGGTCTTACAGTCGCTCCACAGACTGATACGGCAAGCCCTGCCGCCAAAATGTTTTTTGCTGCATTGAGATCTCGGTCGTGGTGTGACCCGCAATTAGGGCAATCCCACTCCCGTATCTTCAACGGCAATTTTTCCACAATGTATCCGCACTCAAAACACCGTTTTGAACTGGGAAACCATCGGTCAATCTTAATTAAAGTACGACCGTACCAATCGCACTTATATTCAAGTTGCCTGACCAATTCACCCCAACTTGCGTCGCTGATGGCAAGGGCGAGTTTGCCGTTTTTCACCATGTTCTTCACAGCTAAATCTTCCACGGCGATGGTTTGGTTTTCACGCACCAACCGTGTTGTTAACTTGTGAAGATTATCTTTTCTTGCATCAGCAATTTCTTGGTGTACTCTCGCTACTTTCAGCCGTGCTTTGTGTCGGTTATTTGACCCCTTCTGTTTCCGACTTAAAGCTTTCTGCGCTTTTCTCAACTTGCGATACTTCGCCTTGAATCCTTTGGGATTGGCAATTTTTTCGCCCGTGCTCAGTGCTACTAAACTTGTAATTCCCAAGTCAATACCGACTTGCTTGTCTGACGCAGGTAGCGCTTCAATTTCCAAATCTACCAACAAAGAAACCGACCACCTACCAGATGGTGCTAGCTTTACTGTAATCGTTGATGGTTGGCAACCGTCTGGCAGCGTTCGACTCCAACGAATCGGTAAGGGGTCAGCACATTTGGCTAAGTAAACTTGTCCTTCTTGGAACTTAAATGCCGACTTAGCAAATTGCGCGCTCCCACCGTTACGTTTTTTCTTGAAGTTAGGATATTTTGCCCGTCCGTCAAAAAAGTTATTGTAAGCAGTTTGCAAATGTCGCAAGCACTGCTGCAATGGTACTGAAGAAACTTCATTTAGGAAATCTAATTCAAGAGTTTTCTTCCATGAAGTGAGCATACTTGAAGTTTCAGTATACCCTACCCGTTTTTGTTCTGAGTACCAAGCTTCAGTTCTGGCGGCTAAAGCGCGGTTGTAGACCAAACGAACGCAACCTATCGTGCGCCGTAACAAACTCTCTTGTTCCGGCGTTGGGTAGAATCGGTAGCTGAAGGCTTTGAGTGTCATGTTTCCAGTTTAACACCTCAATCGTAAGTTGCTTGTAAAGTCTTGTAAAGCCGTCGTAGAACGACGGGGTTTTCAACCCAGTTTTTTGATACAACTCTTCTAAAACTCGACCCGTTTTGTTAATCAGCGTAAAGGAAACAGCATTAGCTAAAGCACTTTCGACGCTGAGTACTATAACGGGCAGCGATAAGGCACAAGTAACTGCGATTCGGTGATAGCAGGATTTGAAAGACACTGTGTAATTACTCCTCACTATTTGATGTTTGCGGTGGCAGAAATAAATATCAAATGGGTTTTCTATTCCCATGAACTTACAATTAGTTATTGCAGGCCGAAAGCTGGATCTCGCATTTGCCACCATCGAGTTGACTGCAAGCCGCAAGAGCTTGAGCTTCAGCACCTGATTTATCATCATCCCAGCCAGCACCGGCACCTCCCTCACCTACTGCTATCGCCCCGCAATTATTAGTATTTGATGTCAGTGCTTTGCAATCATTAGCACCTTTACTTTCTTTGTTGCAGGCGACTATTGCTGCATTTAGTGCCGCCCTCTCCGAAGGGTGATCCCAACTAATACCTGTAGCGTCAGTAGAAGGAGAATAAGCCGTTGCTCCGTAGGCGTCCTGAGCTCGAGCTACCTGAGCAGATCCAAATACGGGAAGTGTCAAAACTGTTACTACAACCAACCTAGAAACAAGCTTGCGCAACATATTTATTTGATGTCTCTACAGAGTAAACTTTAGATATCTCATTAATATTAAATCAGTAGTTCTCTTCCTGTCAACCGCAATTTTTGCCATAGAGAAAACTTGTAAATTATAAGTGTTGTAGGTAACAATCAGTAAGATTACGGAGGTAAATCCCGTGACAGATATCCGTAAAATCATCGAGGGACTCGCTGCTAAAGAAGGGCAGCTACCGGATACTCAATTTCTAGCTCCCTGCGTCCGTGGGGGAAAGGTGCGGACGAGGATTAGCTCAATGATTTATACTTTTCAACCGCAGCCGCGCAAGTTTGAAGGATGGGCAATTTTTCAGCCTGTAAATGAGAAAATTGCTGCGGTAATTGAGGAACCGAGTTTGCCGCAACTCACAGAGTATTTGCAACTGCTGGTACCCGTGCGCTTGCTGTTAGCTTTTGCACTCAAAGGGCAAACTTGGCTGGCTTATCCGGTTAACGAATCTGATGTCAAACAGCGGACGGGAAATGCTAAACCCGTACCAGTGCATTTAGTAACCGAAGGTTCGCAGTTCGAGCAGATAGTTGCTAGATGGGACGGTCATTCTTGGTGGTTTGAAGAAGTTGACAGGCGTGCCGATCCGCTGCCATCTGAAGAGTTAAAAGCAGCTTTGAAACAGTTAATTTTGCCTGAAAAATTTCGCTTTAAAGGCATGACGCCGGAAATGCGAACAGTTTATGAATTGGCGTGCCGCAATCTGAAAGATTTCGATCCGAAAATGCGGGATGAAAAGCGTTTGCAGCAAGCTCTGAAAATGGGCGGTGGAGAGTTGCGGGAATTTCGCGATCGCGATGATTTTTGGCTGGTAGAATGGATTAGCAGTAATGGAGAACATCACAATTCTGCTATTTCTAAAAGTGATTTAACTGTTATCAGTGCTGGCATTTGTCTCAGCGGATTTGACAGAAATTTTGATTTGCAATCATTAGTCGGAGTAGTGGAAGATAGATAATTGGGAATGGGGGATGGGGCATCGGGCATCGGGCATGAGGAATTGGGGTATTCAATTGAATTTTAATTTGGGGGCAATAATGGGAAGACCGGATTTTGAGGAATTAGATGTTTATAAGTTGGCGGAAAGTTTGGCAAATGAGATTTGGG
>JBOFTL010000496.1:0-2375 GCA_051652045.1 Microcoleus sp.
AGAATGGCGGACAGGCAGAGGTATGCGAATTAACAAGGGCTTACTTGCCAGCGGATTTTTTAACTAAAATCTACTGCCAAAGCGCGACTGCAAGTCGATCGAAAATTAAATCGATCGCAAGCTGTAGTGCAAGTCCAAATCGATAGCTTTAGGAACCCCCGATCGTTAAAAATTCCGGCTTGCAAAAGCTCAAAGCAATTGATAAAAGGCAAAATGCGGTTTCTGAAGTCAGCTTAAATTGGAAAGTTCGTGCAATCAAATACTTTTCTCGATCGAACAGCGGTAATCACACCGCCATCTCGTACAACAGAGTTACCTTTTACTCTTCAAGATATTCGGGCAGCAATTCCAGCCCATTGTTTTGAACCTTCGGTGTGGAGATCTCTTGCTTATTTCTTTTTGGATCTCGGGATTATTGCAGGCTTGTACGCGATTGCCTACACCCTCGATTCCTGGTTGTTTTATCCCATCTTCTGGTTCATGCAAGGAACCATGTTTTGGGCGTTGTTTGTAGTCGGCCACGACTGCGGCCACGGTTCATTTTCTAAGATAAAATGGCTGAATAACCTGATCGGACACCTCTCCCACGCTCCAATTTTGGTGCCCTTTCACGGTTGGCGGATCAGTCACCGCACGCATCATGCAAATACTGGCAGTTTAGACACAGATGAAAGCTGGTATCCAGTTTCCGAAAGCAAGTACGAAGAAATGTCATGGCCCGAAAAATTGGGACGCTTTCATTTATTGTTATTTGCATACCCAATTTATTTGTTTCGCCGCTCGCCCGATCGCACCGGTTCTCACTTTCTCCCTAGCAGTTCGATTTTCCGCCCCTCCGAAAAATGGGACGTGTTAACTAGCACGGCATCTTTAATCGCGATGGTAGGCTTTTTGGGCGTACTAACATATCAGTTTGGCTGGTTGTTTTTACTGAAGTTTTATTTGGTTCCCTACGTCGTGTTTGTGATGTGGCTGGATTTAGTCACGTTCTTGCACCACACCGAACCGGATATTCCTTGGTATCGCGGTGATGATTGGTATTTCTTGAAAGGCGCACTGTCTACGATCGATCGCGATTACGGAATTATCAATTCCATCCATCACGATATCGGCACTCACGTAGCCCACCACATTTTTTCCACCATGCCTCACTATCATTTGAAAGAAGCAACAGAGGCAATTAAACCAGTTTTAGGTGATTATTATCGCAAATCGAGCGAGCCGATTTGGAAGAGTTTTATTCGCTCTTACAGGGATTGTCATTTTGTAGCCAATGAAGGCTCTAAGGTTTACTACGAGTCAAATCGTACTCGATCGAATGGCAGCAATTAAGATTAGTTCGTAGTGCTTATTTAAGCCTGCGATAAAGAGCGGACTGAAGTCCTCACTACAAACCTTTTTTTCGATCGAGAGTGGCATTTTTATAATGCCGCTCTCTTTTTTTTATCAAATCTAATATTGAACTCAGTAGAATGAAGAAGGAAACGCATACAGAGAGCAAGATCTCTCGGGATATCTTATATCATACTTAGGGCTTGCTGAATAACTATCTGGAGTGGGGTAGGCAACAGGCAACAGGCAACAGGCAACAGTTTCAATCCGGAATTTGGTGAGAGGAACAGAAAAATGCGCGATCGAATCTCCAACATCATCGGTCAAAACTTAGAATTACCTAATGCAGAAGTTATTTTCTATCCTCGCCTATTTTCCCAGCCAGAAAGTCACCAACTTTTGGATGATTTATTGAATCAAATTGAATGGAAACAAGAGCCGATTAAACTCTTTGGCAAGTCAGTAATACAGCCTAGGTTAACTGCTTATTACGGCACTCAAGCTTATACTTACTCCGGCGTTACCATGCAACCATTACCCTGGAATGCTCCTTTGTTGCAAATCAAACGCGCGATCGAGCCTTTAGTTAATACTGAGTTTAACGGAGTTCTGCTTAATTTATATCGCAACGGTCAAGATTATATGGGTTGGCACAGCGACGACGAACATAACTTAGCCAAAGGTGCGATTATTGCTTCCGTTAGCTTCGGAGAAAGCAGGCGTTTTATCTTGAGACGCAGGGACAACCATCAAATCAAAGTTGAACTAAATTTAGGTGATGGCGATTTTTTGATTATGGGGGGCGATACTCAGAAGTTTTGGCAGCATCACGTTCCGAAAACGGCTAGATCGAATCATCCTAGAATTAATCTGACTTTTCGGGTTATCGAGCCATAATCGCCACTTTAGTTATTATAATAAATTCACTTTTTTTGTGAAAATCTATTGGTTTTAGTTTTGGCGATCGATCGAAAATACTAAAACCAATAGATTTTCACAAAAAAAGTGAATTTATAGCAAATTTAAAATAGGAAAATTTACCA
>JBOFTL010000497.1:0-3023 GCA_051652045.1 Microcoleus sp.
CTAAATGAGTCATGCAATTCGATCGATTTTCAAAAATACCAACGATCTCGCGTTCGAGTAATCGGCATTGCATTCGAGCGATTTTACCCGATCGGGTAACAATATTAACTTATTGCATAAATGATTTAGACGCGCTATAGTTCTGTAGGATACAAATCCTTAAAATGGCTGCTGGACTTAAATCAGAAATCGATGGCATTCACCGATAGAAAAAGCATCGGAATGCTGCAACTAAAAAAAACGCGCGATTTGCATTTCGATCGACTCGAACAGATTAAACTAACTCGGATTGTAAAACTCGATCGCGCCTGAGGCCTTTGCTGCATCGCAGATTCAGCACCGCAGGTCGTACCGGAACTTTCATAGGGCTTACGCAACAAGAGATTTAAGACACTATTTATAGCGGTAAGGTGCGCAGCACGCACCCTACATATAGAGTTTTTGCGTAAGTCCAGTTTCAACTAGGTCCCGAGTAATGCTTGGGGAAAAGACGCCTCTTTGGAGTGCTGGAGTCATCCCGATCGAGCAAGTAACTCGATCGACCCAGGAATCTCCGTGCCATCACGCCGGAGAATGTTAAAACTGACAAGTAAGGAAAATTATGGGAATCTCTATTTTTCTTCAGTTAGGTTTTCTGCCTCCTTCCCTCTAGTTTCTCTCTACCTCAAACATCCTGACTGTTGCCTGTATTGCCTGTTGCCTGTTGCCTGTTGCCTGTTGCCTGTTGCCTTTAACCCTCCTCCCAGTTTGCCAGTAATTTTTATGAGCCGGATTTTGCTTTCGATCGAACGTTACTACCCATACTTGCCGATCGAATGCCTCAAGCACCAACATGAGGTAATCGTACCAGATCGCACTTCACTGTCGAGTTCGGAATTTTCTTTGCTCGATATCGCTTTCGACCTGTGTATTATAGACGCACCAACTTGCGATCGGGTGCAACCGCTGCTAGAAGCTTTAAAAAAAGCATCAGAACCGATATTTTTACCGTTTTTACTGATCGGCACATCCCTGAAACCAGGGGCGAAAGATTCACTGCCAGAACTCCAATATCCCATTGACGATGCCCTCCTCCTTCCTTGCGAGCCCCTGCAACTGCAATTGCGGGTAGAGAATCTGTTGGAACGCAGGCGGATGTCGCTAGAAATCTACAGACTTCAGGAAACAATGAAAGAAGTCATTCGTAAAGAAGATTTGTTATGCAATTCCCTGCAAGCAGCTAATGCCAAGCTGCAGCAGGAAATCACCAAGCGAACCGAGCTAGAAGCATCGCTGCGAAAAAACTCTTACTTAGATTTGCTGCTGAATGCCATGCCGGATATTGTCTGTTTTAAAGATGGTGAGGGCAGGTGGCAGGAAGCTAATCAAGCGATGCTCGATTTATTCGATCTCGGTGCGGATGAATATCGGGGGTTAACAGATATTGAGTTAGGAAAACTCAGCCCTTTTTACTTGGAGGCTTTGCGGTATTGTCACCAGAGCGATCGAGTGGCGTGGGAAAAAGCTACCCTTTCTAGAGGAGAAGAAGTAATTCTCCGATCGGACGGCATTGTTAAAATTTACGATGTAATTAAAGTACCGTTATTTGACTCGGACGGCCGGCGCAAAAGTATCGTGATTTTAGGGCGTGACATTACCGCAAGCAGGCAGGTACAAGACGAACTGGTGCGTTTGGCGTCAATTGTTGAGTCTTCGGGCGATGCGATTGTCGGCAAAACCCTCGACGGAACGATTCAGACTTGGAATGCTGGGGCCCAGAAGATTTACGGTTACGAAGCGGCAGAAGTTAAGGGGCGGTCGATCGAGATTTTAGCAGCACCCGAACGCCCTCACGAAATGTCACAAATTCTAGCAAATCTCTGTTCCGGAGCTACTATCGATCGTTACGAAACAGTTCACTTGCGCAAAGATGGCAAGCAAATAGATGTCTCGCTGACGATTTCTCCAATTAAGGATGCCGCCGGAGAAGTCATCGGAGTTTCCACTATTGCTAGAGATATCACGGATAGCAAGTTAGTTGAAAAAGCCCTCGAACAACTCCGCCACCAAAACGAGTTGATTTTGTTTTCCGCAGGAGAAGGAATTTGCGGGTTGAACAAACAGGGGAAAATAACTTTTGTGAATCCAGCAGCAGTGAGAATGGCCGGATTTTCTGGTAAACAATCGATCGATCGACCGCTGTGGGAAAATTTGCACCGGAAACCGGACAACAGCAAGAAAATCCCGCAGCAAAATTTATCTCCAACCGCGTCTCATACTAGCTCGGAACTTGCCACCAACGATTCGTCGAGTGCGGTCAACTCTCAAGTTTTAGCTACTTTGCAAGACGGCAAGGCACGCCGCGTTAACGATGAAGTTTTTTGGCGGCCCGACGGCTCGAGTTTTCCGGTTGAATATGTTGTCACCCCAATGCGAGAACGGGGTGAAATTATCGGGGCAGTGGTGACATTTAAAGATATCACCGATCGCCTTGCCGTCGAACGCATGAAAGATGAGTTCATCTCGGTTGTCAGCCACGAACTGCGAACGCCGATGACTTCGATTCACGGTGCTCTAGGCTTGCTCAGCAGCGGACTGCTAGAGACTCAACCCCAAAAAGCCAAGCGAATGCTGGACATTGCCGTAACTAATACCGAACGCTTGGTAAGGTTGATCGACGATATTCTCGATCTGGAGCGGATGGAGTCGAGTTGCGACTCGGCAGTCAAACTTGTCTGTAATGCGGCCGAGTTGATGCAGCAGGCGGCAGACGAGATGCAGGGAATGGCCGTGCAAGCGGGAATTACTTTATCCGTGACACCAGCAATCGCCCAACTGCGAGCTGCGCCCGATCGACTGATTCAAGCCTTGACAAATTTACTCAGTAATGCTATAAAATTTTCTCCGCCTGGGGCTATGGTTTACTTGAGCGGAGAATTGGTGGCCAAACATGATGGCTGTGTGAATCCACTCTTGTCAGGGCCGCATTCGGAACTCCGGATTGCTGTGAAAGACCGAGGGCGGGGGATTCCGCCAGATAAACT
>JBOFTL010000498.1:0-4133 GCA_051652045.1 Microcoleus sp.
ATTAATGACAATTTGCATTGGAGAAATAGAGGCGCGATCGAAAACAGTCGATCGGTCTAATAATGAGGATGCTATAATACAAATATTTGGTAAAAATCCGATCGCAAGTTGTGTAAAACCGCTACAACCAAATTTACAATAAATAAAGCGACATCTACCCGAACAATCCCCATGACAGACGCAGAAATTATTACCGAAAAAATCGCAATTCCTAACGGAGATTTGCAAATAGCTGCATACCTCGCCCAACCTGCAGGCGAGGGAAAATTTCCCGCAGTTATCGTCATCCAAGAAATCTTTGGCGTCAACGCCCACATTCGCGAAGTTACCGAAAGAATAGCAAAAGAAGGATACGTCGCGATCGCCCCAGCCATCTACCAGCGACAAGCCCCCGGCTTTGAAACCGGTTACACCCCCGAAGACATCAAAATCGGCAGAGAATACAAAGCCCAAACCACCGCATCGGAGCTCATCAGCGACATCCAAGCCACCATCGATTACCTCAAAACCCAACCCAAAGCCCAATCCTCCGGTGTCGGATGTATCGGCTTCTGCTTTGGAGGACACGTCGCCTACCTCGCCGCCACCTTACCCGAAATCAGCGCTACAGCGTCATTCTACGGGGCCGGTATTGCCACCCAAACCCCCGGAGGCGGCCCACCCACAGTCACCCGCACAGCAGACATTAAAGGCACTCTCTACGGCTTTTTCGGCACTCAAGACGCCAGCATTCCCCTCACAGAAGTTGACCGAATTGCCGCAGAACTGGAAAAACACGGCATCAAGCACCAAATTTTCCGCTATAATGCCGATCACGGCTTCTTCTGCGACCATAGAGGCAGTTTTGACGCCACCGCTGCAGCCGACTCGTGGGAGCAAGTCAAGCAGCTTTTTAAACAGGAATTGCCAGCAGCTTAAAAAGTAGGAGAGAGGGAGAGTGGGAGAGGGGGAGATTTTTTCTCGGTCTTTCTTTTTTGGATAACTTCAGGCTTCTTGCTTGAGGCTGATTGCTTCACACCCTCAATTGCCACAGCCTCCAGATTGGCTATAGTGGGTTAATCTAGATTTTGCTTTTACCAGTTAAACGCGATTTGCGTTCCGTAGCATGGCGGTAATTGGCATTCTCAACTAAGTTCTGTTTTCTTTACTTTCAATTGTTGACATGAATCCTAAATCTACAGGTTCTCAAGGTGCAAAAGCTTCCTTTTCGATGGATGATTTTGCTAAGGCTCTCGAACAGCACAATTACGAGTTTCAAAAAGGACAAGTAGTGCGCGGCAAAGTGTTTGAGTATGACTCGAACGGTGCGTATGTCGATATTGGTGGCAAATCTCCTGGTTTTTTACCCATTCAAGAAGCTGCTTTGAGAACGGTAACGGATTTGTCTCAAGTTGTGCCTTTGCAGGAAGAACGAGAGTTTTTAATTATCCGCGAACAAAATGAAGACGGCCAAGTTACTCTGTCTCTGAGGCAGTTAGAAATTAAACAAGCTTGGGAACAGCTAATTGAATTGCAGGAAAGTGGTAAAGTTTTGCAAGTGCGAGTTACCGGGGCAAATAAGGGCGGCGTCACGGTAGATGTGCAGGGAATGCGGGGTTTTATTCCCCGATCGCACTTGGTGGAACGTGATAACATAGAATCGTTAATAGGTCAAGCTTTGAGCGTGAGTTTTTTGGAGGTCGATCGCGAGCGAGAAAAATTGGTGCTTTCCCAGCGATTGGCAACTAAATCTTCTGCATTCAGTCAGTTAGAAATCGGTCAGTTAGTGGAAGGAAAAGTTGGCAGCATCAAGCCGTTTGGCGTGTTTGTAGATTTGGAAGGAATTAGCGGTTTGCTGCATATCAAGCAAGTCAGTCAAAGCTATATTGATGACCTGTCTAAGGTGTTTTCGATCGGTCAATTTGTCAAAGCATTAGTTGTCGATCTCGATGAAAGTCGGGGTCGGGTTTCGCTGTCTACTCGGGTGTTAGAAAATTATCCTGGTGAAATAGTCGAGAAAATGGCGGAAGTTATGGATACAGCCCAAGAGCGATCGGAAAAAGCTCGGAAAAATCTAACTAATGCTCCATTACAATCTTAATTGTAAGGGCGATCGGCGGCTGAATTTATATTAATTTTTTCACCGCCGATGCTGGCAGAGAGTTGATAGTTGAGAGTTGAGAGTTGAGAGTTGATAGTTGATAAGTAAGTCGGTGCGAAAATTCATAGTTGTGTCATTGCGAGCGAAACGAAGTGAAGCGAAGCAATCGCAAGGCTTCCTGGCGCTTAATATTTTGTTACACAGCTTGGTTTATTTGCGCCTACCTACTTAGTTGAGAGTTGATATTTGATAGTTGTAGTGCGAGCGTCCCCGCTCGCGATCGTTAGCTTATCGAACAATCCCCTCAAGGACACGGCAATGCGGTGTCCCTACCCGTGATTTTTGGACTATCTCACGCTTCATGAAAAATATTGTAAGTCCGCACTACGGGCTAATATTATTTGCAGCATCCGGCTTGTAAGGAGGGCGATACACTCGAATTGCCTGAATGGGAACTGTGCCGTTAGCTTCAGGAATAATTTCGAGAATGTGTTTGGAATTGCTCAAATTTTGAGCTAAAGTTGTTAGATATTCGCGAGTGCGATCGGCAATCGTTGGCGGAACGTAATCATCAACAAACATCGGCTTTACCTGCCAGTTAATCTTAAAACCTTTGGGCGTTAGCTGTTTGGAATAGTCGTAGGAATTTTTTAACCACCAGTTGCGCGGTTCAATGACTACTCTGCCAGAGTTTGACACGAATAACTCTTCGTTCGTACCGCTGCCGTCGTAACCTGTTTTTGAGCCAATAACGTCAAATTTAAACTTGCTGGCATCGCTGTTAATCTCTGTAATTACCGCTTGCCAATCTTCGACAATTAGCGGTTTTTGACTCGATACTTGGATGATGGCAGGCAAACCCGAACCAACAGCAGGACTGGGACGAGTGATGCTGTAAAGTTCGGGAAATTCTGATGGTTTTTTGCCATCTATAATAATGCTAGCCGAACTTGCTGTCCCGTTGAAGTTTTTATCCGCGATCGCATCTATTCTATTTCCTTCAAATTCTAAAACTAATTTACCATTTTGCCACTTGACATTACTACCAACTCGATAATCGCGCACCAAATCCTGCGGGGCTGGAAAGCTTGGATTGTACCGCAGGTGAGGTTTTACAAGAGCAGCTAACAGAAAGTTACCCCAATCATTCAGGTGAATATTGTCGCTCAATAGCTGTTTCGCTTGCAAGCGGTTGTCTTTTAAGTACCTAAGCCAAGGTTCGCGAATTTCTGCGAGTTCGCAACCGTATTTATCTGCTAATTCTGCCAGGAATTTAGTAGAATGCATATTGTGCCATTCGTATCTTTTGACTGCATTAGGATCGTCATTGTTACCTGTCGGCATCCAGTCGATGTGATCGGAATGCAGCAAAATTTCGCTAGCTGTGCGACTGCGAATGTTGGCAATTATTGCTTCGTACTCTTCAGCTCCACCGTAGACGTGGAAAATTAGCAAATCGGGATAAAAAGGATATAAATCGTGTTCGCTGGGGCGAATTAATAGCGGGGCGGCAAATCCTCCGATCGCGCGATTTTCAATTGTTAAATCTGCATTAGGAAATCGCTGTTTTAAATCGTTTACTACATCTTGCCACCATTCTTGTTGCGTGATAGATTGACCGTAAAATAAAATTCGTACTTGTTTGCGATCGCGCGGAGTGCTACTAGCCAATAATCCCATAGTCCGCTGAATTTTAGATCCCAAAATAGCCGGATTCTCAAGCATCACTGGCAGGGGAAATGGCGTTTGAGCCTCTAGACTGGCGAAAATCGGAAATAACAAGAATATCAGGAACAAACAAAGCATCCACAAGTAGCTAGAAACCTTGGAATTTGGCCTGTTACTGTAATGTTTTGCCATTGTTTTTTGCTCGATATTTGCACTCGAAATTCGGATTTCAACTCTCATTGTAAGGCATACTGCACGCATTACAAAATTCACGTAATTAAAGTAGTATGCTCTACCACAATTATGCGGGCATATAGGATTTGCTCGTTTACTTCCAAATTATTGATTAAACTCAGAGCTCTAATCAAACCTGCTCCCCCAAGTT
>JBOFTL010000499.1:0-6434 GCA_051652045.1 Microcoleus sp.
AACGGCGATAATCAAGTGTTAATTGAAGTGGGGATGAGCGATATGGGTGAGAAGTATGGGAGTGCGATCGAACGTCGGATTGCATCTGTTTAATTAAAACTCATCGATCGCCCCCCACCCCCAGAAACCGGGTTTTTTCGAGGATATTTGCCGCAGTGCAAAGCATCAGCAAAAAACCCGGTTTCTCTGCCGAACTGTATGGGTTGCGATCGCCCCTTTCTTCAGTCGGCGACCGACGACTTTCGCTATTAGGCAGGGGGTTAAACCCCTGCCGGAATCTGGGATTTACGATTAGTCAGTGCAGAAGTAACTGGCGATCGAATACTTGATTATTCTGCGAACTTGACATATCATTAAATAATGGGAATCTGTGCCGTCATATAAAGTAAAAAATATCGATCCCAGCTAAGACAGCGCAACTGCGAACCAGACGACGAAGACAGCGCAACTACAAACTCAAACATGGATTGTGTCAAAATAAGCTTAATCTACACTACCCGACTGACAACCCATGATTCCTGACGGCACAATTCTCCGCAGCCGCTACCAAATTACAAAATCCTTGGCAGGTGGTAGCTTTGGCGACACCTACTTAGCTAAGGATTTAGACTTACCCGGAAAACCTTACTGTGTAGTCAAACACCTGAAACCGAAAGACAATCGCCCCGCTGTTTTGAAGTTAGCCCGACGCTTGTTCGATACCGAAGCTAAAGTTTTATACAATTTAGGCAATCAATCCGTGCAAATTCCGACGCTGTTTGCTCACTTTGAAGAAAATGGCGAATTTTATCTGGTTCAAGAGTTCATAGACGGACATAATTTAAATACGGAGATTGTTCCCGGCAAAAAGTTAAGCGAATCTCTCGTTATTACATTATTAAAAGATATCTTAGAAGTTTTGGTAGTCGCCCACGAACATCAGCCAAATGCAGTGATTCATCGAGATATTAAACCAGCCAACTTAATGCGCCGCCACCAAGATGGTAA
This sequence comes from Microcoleus sp., assembly GCA_051652045.1. Lineage (GTDB taxonomy): Bacteria > Cyanobacteriota > Cyanobacteriia > Cyanobacteriales > Microcoleaceae > Microcoleus. Next base: position 988 of record JBOFTL010000499.1, read on the forward strand.
AATCATCTTGATTGATTTTGGGGCAGTGAGGGAAATCAATCAATTAATTGTCAATGTTAATGGAGGAATCGCAACAACAATTGCTATAGGTACCCCCGGCTACCTACCCAGCGAACAAGCTAGAGGCCGACCAAAATTGTGCAGCGATGTTTATGCTGTGGGAACGATCGGCATTCAAGCTTTAACAGGAATTCCACCGCTCCAATTGGATGAAGATCCGAATACTGGAGAAGTAATGTGGCGGCATTTAGTGCCAAAAATCAATCCTAAATTTGCTGCGGTTTTAGAGAAAATGGTGCGCGATCGTTTCAGTCAGCGTTATCAAAATGCTGGGGAAGCATTGCAAGCAATTTTGTCTGTGTCGCAGCCTGCCATACCGCCACCACCAAAACCACCTGCGAATTCTTTAAAAACTTTGAATTTTCAAACAGTGACAGTCAATTCAACGGGGGAAATTGCCAACCACCATCAAGGACAGGCATGGGTTTTTATAGAAGATATTGGTAATGGTATTACTCTCGATATGGTAGCAATTCCCGGAGGCAGTTTCGTGATGGGTTCTCCCGATACTGAAGCAGAGCGAGATAGCGATGAAGGGCCGCAGCGGACTGTGAAGATCTCTCCTTTTTTTATGGGTAGATATGAAATTACTCAAGAACAATATCAAGCAGTAATGGGAAATAATCCTTCTGCTTTCAAAGGTGCGAAACGTCCTGTAGAAAAAGTTAGCTGGGATGAGGCGGTGGAATTCTGCCGGAAACTTTCTAAAAAAACAGGTCATGCTTATCGCTTACCTAGTGAAGCAGAATGGGAATACGCTTGTCGCGCCGGAACTACAACACCTTTCTATTTTGGCGAGACGATTGCGCCGGATTTAGTTAATTATGATGGTAACAATCCCTATGGTTCTACACCGAAGGGAATTTATCGCCAACAAACAACGAATGTGGGAAGTTTTCCACCGAATGCATTCGGCTTGTATGATATGCACGGCAATGTTTGGGAATGGTGCACCGATAAATGGCATAACAATTATAATGGTTCACCGACTGACGGAAGTTCTTGGGAAACTGGAAAATCTGAATACCGAGTGCATCGTGGCGGTTCCTGGTACTACAATGCGGCCAATTGCCGCAGTGCAGATCGTGACGGGTATTCAGTGGGCGTTCGCGACAGGGATGTCGGTTTTCGTGTGGCTCTTGTGGCTGTGTAGTCTTCGGTTTTTGATTCTGTGCTGTAGTGATATTATCTTTTAGGAAACGGCGGTTGAAACCGCGTCTTGTCAGACAAAACCCGACGAAAGGGGGTTAAGATTCAGTTTCGATCGCGCATCACGCCCAGAAACCAAGTTTTTTCGATAATATTTCGCCGCAGTGCAAAACCTCAGAAAAAAACTCGGTTTCTCTGTCGCAGTGTATAAGTTTCGATCGCCCGCACCAATTCGATCGCGCTTCCATGAAATAGAATAATAGCTATTCGTGGCAGCGCGATCGATTGCGGGATAACAGCGTTTTACCCTCGTTTCAAAGGTTAAACTTCGATCGACAATTGCATCGGAATTGGTACGCTATTTTCATCGAACGCGGACAGCGCATTTACAAATACAATTGTATGCGGAACTCCCGGCATTAAGCGGCGCAGGGAATTGAGGTAAGATTCGGCGTCTCTTCGGCGGGCGAAACGGGCGACTGTGTGGCGCTGGCAGTTGGGGAGATGGCGAATTAGATGCCAGGGTTGAAGTCGATCGCGATATGTCGGTTGTTTTGGTATCATAGGAAAATCCTTCCCACTTTTGTGGGTGGTGAATGAAAGGCGTTCGCCCTAGATTTCTCAGGTCCGAGGGCGATCGCTGTTAATTGTATCTTCATTAAATTACGGCAACTCGTAATTGTCAAGGGCGGAATGGGACGAATTAGACTGCGGGTTCGAGAACTTGCTCAAGAGAAGGGTTGGACTCTCAGGGAAATCTCCAACAGAACGGGTATTCCATATACTACGATCGCCACCTATGCTAGTTCTCCAGGTATGACAACTGTGGACTATACGGCTTTGGACAAATTGGCGCGGGTCTTTGAGATTGCGATCGAAGATTTAGTTGAGATTTTGGAATATTAAATCGATTTATCAGGGGGAAAATGGGTTTAATTCAGTTGCGGGTTCGAGAATTAGCCCAAGAGAAAGGCTGGACGTTGAAAGAAGTTTCCGATCGATCGGGCATTACTTACAGTACCGTTAGAAGTTACGCGCATTCTCCCAAACTGGCAACTGTGGATTATACGGCTTTAAACAAATTGGCTCGCGTGTTTGAGATTGCGATCGAAGATTTGGTTGAGATTTTGGAATATTAAATCGATTTGTCAGGGGGAAAATGGGTTTAATTCGGTTGTGAGTTCGAGAAATAGATTGAGATAAGCTGTAGGTTGGGTTGAGGAACGAAACCCAACACAATTGGATGTTGGGCGGAGCGAATAGCGGAGGATTCAATTCGTTTAACCCAACCTACATTCTGCATTCAAAAAATGCAAGATATCATAATCGATTTCTAAGCGGTTATTGTGCGATCGAATACTTGATTTTTATGCAGACTTGACATATCATTAAATAATGGGAATCTGTGCCGTCATATAAGGTAAAAAATATTGCCCAGCGAAGACAGCGCAACTGCGAACTTGGCGGCGCCCAAGCGCAACTACGAGCTCAAAAAGGGATTGTGTCACAATAAGCTTAATCTACAGCTTTCTTCATCGTATTCTGCGTGAGTTAATCAGTCAGAATCTAGGCTCTCGCGTTATATTCATAAATATGTAGGTTGGGTTGAGGTAACGAAACCCAACTTTTGATTAACTATCGAGTGTTGGATTTCGCTGTCGATCGACGATCGGATGTTGATTTTCCTTGTTGGATAACGATCGCGATCGCGATCGACTATCAACTATCAACTCTCAACTATTTACCTCATATCATATCCAAACAAATTCGGATCGACTTCACCCAAATTTAAATCGGCCAATCCATACTCCGCCCAACGCCTTTCAACCATCGCCGCCACATCCGGATCGGATTCCAAAACTTCACCCCATTCGTGCTCGGTTTCCGGCGGCATTTTCGTAGTCGCATCAATCCCCATTCTGCCTCCCAAACCGAGTTTTTCACTGGCAAAATCTAACGTGTCAAACGGCGTATTCGGCAAAATAAATACATCCCGAACTGGATCGACTTTAGAACTAATTGCCCACACTACTTGACGCGGATCGCGAATGTTGATACTTTTATCCACAACAATCACAAACTTAGTGTAAGTAAACTGCGGTAACGCACTCCAAAATGCTAAAGCAGCCCTTCTCGCTTGACCTGGATAAGCTTTATCGATCGAAATAATTGCCGCTTTATAACTCAGCGCTTCCATCGGTAAGAAGAAATCGACAATTTCCGATACTTGCTGTCGCAAAATCGGGGTGTAAATCCGGTTCAGGGCGATCGCCATCATCGCTTCTTCTTTCGGCGGCCGCCCGCTAAATGTGGTAAGATAAATCGGATCTTTCCGATGCGTCATGCAGTTGAATCGTATCAGTGGCGAATCTTCGACACCGCCGTAATAACCCATGTGATCGCCAAAAGGTCCATCGGGCAAAACTTCACCGGGAGTAATCGTTCCTTCTAATACGATTTCCGAGTCGGCAGGTACTTCTAAATCTACTGTTTTGCACTTGGCTAAACTCACGCCGGAACCGCCATAAAGTCCGGCGAATAACCATTCGGATAAATCTACAGGAATGGGAGTTGCTGCGGCGAGAATAATTAAAGGATCGACTCCCAGGGCGATCGCAACTTCTAATTTTTTACCCGCTTGCGCTGCTTTTCGCAAGTGCCGCGCGCCACCTCTAACTGACAGCCAATGCACAGTCATGGTATTTTTTGACTGCAATTGCAAGCGATAAACTCCGACATTCGGCGTGCCTGTTTCGCAATCTTTGGTAATTACTAAACCGAGGGTGATAATTTTACCCGCATCTCCCGCATAGGGGCGAATCATCGGGATTTTGTTTAAATCTAAGCCTTCTCCTTCAATTACCACTTGCTGGCACGCGGGGAAAAAGTCGCGCCCCGGTTTGGCTTTGACTACATCAAACAAAACTTTTCCGAATTCTACGGCTTGAGAAATCTTTTTCGGCGGTTTCGGCTGTTGCAGCATTCCCAATTTTTTACCGAGCTCTTCAAGTTCGATCGGCTTTTCCATATTCATCGCCCAGCAAACCCGTTCTTCCGTGCCCAGCAGGTTGATTGCTACCGGGAATTCTGCGCCTTTGACGTTTTCAAACAGCAAACCCGGACCGCCTTTTTGCAGCATTTGGTTGGAAATTTCGGCAATTTCTAAGTCGGGATCGACTAAAGCGCTAATCCGGCGCAGTTGTCCCCTTTCTTCCAGCAGCTTTAGGAATCCCCGCAAATCTCTAGCCATTGTGTTTAAATAAATATTAAGTTTCCTTTACTATTATGGGGCGATCGGCCGACTTAAGTTACTGCGAACTGTTCAAAGGAAGGCAACAGGCTGCAATAATGGTTAAATGAAATGTCCGAGATGCGAATCTGACCAACTTCGTAAAAACGGCAGTCCCAACGGTCGCCAGCGGTATCTTTGCAAAGCTTGCGACAAACAATTCTTTGAATTGCTAGAGCCACAGTCTTTAAGTTGCAAATCTACCGCAAGTGAATTAAGCCAAGCTATCCCGCAACAAATCGACGCTGCAACTACTACAGAGTCCTGCGGGGTTGCGATTTTGTTGTTAGATGCAGAAAATCTGAAACTTAACGTTATCATGCCGATCTAATTGTGAGGAGATTAACTGCTGCACCTTCAAACAGTTACATCCCGATTACTCAGGCAGCCAGTGAATTCAACAAGCAATACGGTCAAGCAATTACTAAGAAAATGCAATCGCTGTAATTGAGCAAAAACTTCCTGCAAACGCAAATTACACACAAGATCTATCTGTAGGGGGAGACTGAACTTTACCACTACGGATAGTTTAAAAGTTGGGTACAGCAGCGCCCCTCCCCTTCGTCTTAACCAAAATTTAAAGTAACCTTATTGTTTGCTTGGTCTTGTCTTAACAATTTAAAACTTAATCTATAGTTAACCAAAATTTAAAACAAGCTTATCGTTTCTCCTGTCTTTCTTTGGGAGTTTCAGTCTATCCTAGGTCGTAAGATTTGCAAAATTTGCGATCGATTAATTGAGGACGAGGAGTTATGGTTTTCTTCACTAAACGCTGGCGGCGTACTTTTATAGTTACGTTAGCAGTAGCAGCATTTTCGCTGAGTTTGATTAGTTCTGCGGTAGCAGCCGTTACGTTAAATGGCGGGGGAGCCACTTTTCCCAAGCCCCTGTACGATCGCTATTTCTCCCAGATGAGAAGTGCCACGGGCATTACCGTAAACTATGAAGG
>JBOFTL010000500.1:0-3945 GCA_051652045.1 Microcoleus sp.
CAGTCGAGAAGACGCGATCGAACTTTTGTAATTGAAATCGCACGATCGCATCTAATTTAAACCTGTGCTTTGTAGTTCAAATTTAACTCATCTCCCGGAACACCCCTCACACCCCAATTATGCGGAGGCACTTCGTAGAGGATAATTTCAATATCATCTGGTGCGATATTTAATGCCGCATTAAGCTTTTGATAAATCAGACGCATCAGGTTTTTCTTAGCTTCAATACTTCGCCCTTCAAAAAGACTGATTTCAATCACGAGATATCGATCGGTTCGATCGCCCGGATAAATAAAATCCTCCGCCGCCAGCGAGATAAACCTTTGAAATCGCTTCTCTACCGGATAAGATAAAGCTTCGATCGTGCAGGTGTGGATGCTATCAGAAATTGTTTGGCGGTGTTGCTGGATGAATTCAGTATGTCCGTAAATTTTAGTTTGAGGCATAATTCAAAAGTCGATCGAGAGATGGAATATAGCAGTTATGCAAAAAATAGTTTGACACACTATAATATAGCCGTAAACTGCGCATTGTTCACCCTAGATTATCTATACCTGTAAGGTGCGCAATGCGCACCAACATATATAGCGATCGCAAATCCTTTGTGACTTTCTTGCTCCCTCCCCTTAGCAAGGGGAGGGCTGGGGTGGGGTTAAAAATTTACGACTCATTTGCGATCGCTATAGAATGCTTGCATAAGTCTTGGAATAAACTATTATATCGATCGCTATGAGGTCAAACGATGGAAATTTCCACGATCGGGGTTACTGCCAGTTTAATGGCGGGTGGTGCAACATTTGTTGGGGCATTACCCGTGCTATTTTTGCGGAAAATGAGCGATCGTCTCATCACTATTATGTTAGGTTTTGGCGGTGGTGTCATGTTAGCGGCAACAGCTTTTTCGCTGCTCATTCCAGGAATTGAAGCGGCGGGTCAACTTTATGGCGCAAAGTCGCTAATATTGGTGGTAATTACTTTAGGATTGGCGTTTGGGAGTCTGTTGCTGTCAGTTATCCACCGCTTTGCACCCCACGAGCATTTTATTAAAGGTGTAGATGGCATTCAAAATAGTAGTTTAAAGCGAGTTTGGTTGTTTATTATTGCGATCGCACTGCACAATTTTCCAGAAGGATTGGCGGTAGGAGTGAGTTTTGGCAGCGAAAATACCAGCGATGGAATTATTACGGCATTGGGAATCGGTTTGCAAAATATGCCAGAAGGTTTGATTGTGGCAGTATCTTTAATAGCCGAAGGATATCGGAGGCGATATGCACTGTGGATTAGCTTTTTAACAGCAGTTATTGAGCCTTTGGGGAGTTTTATTGGTTTTGTTTTAGTGAGTTTGGCTCAAGTTGCTTTACCTTTGGCCCTAGCCTTTGCTGCAGGTGCGATGCTATTTGTAATTTGCGATGAGATTATTCCCGAATCCCACCAACGGGGAACAGAAAATGAGGGGACGATCGGGATTATTGCTGGATTTATTGTGATGGTAATGTTGGATATTGCTTTTGGTGGTTAAATTAATACTCGATCGAGTTCGATCGCCATCTATTTCTGAATCCGATCGGCCCGCAATCACATCAATAGAACTTGCAAAAAATAGTTTGACACCCTGTATGTATATCTAAGGTGCGCAGTGCGCACCCTACGTATACAATGTTTGCATAAATCCCGATCGAGTCCCATCCGGCCGACATCTTGCACCATGTTCAATAAACCAGCAAGAAACCCGGTTAGGAACAAAAAATGTTAGCTTTTACCCAGAGTTTTTCCCAACAACCCGGTTTCTGACAATGGTACTAGATCTTAAGATCCGGAGGACATTCCGGAGGATGTCGAGATATCTTTTTGCCGATCGCTCCAACCCGTGCAATAATTAAGATGACTTGCACAAAAACTCTATCCGTAGGGTAACTACCGCCCGCATTACCACTACATATAGCGTCTGAACTGTCAAACCGTACAAGTTTCCCATCAACACCGGCTGTTGCACTACACCAATTTTTCCTAATGGCTGAAGTCCCTCAAACACCTGCAGAACTTGCTGAAGCCCTCAGCGGCTTTACCGATATCAACTTTCAATTGCCAGATCCCGAAGACGAACAAATACCCGACTTCGATTTTGACAAACAAGTTGACACAGCTTGGAAAGTATGCGATCGCTTCGATTTGCAAACGGACATCTGGCGGGGACGCATTCTCCGCACAGTTAGAGATAGGGAAAAAAAAGGTGGCGACGGGCGCGGCACGGGTTTTTTGAACTGGCTAAAAGAACGAGAAATTGGCAAAAGTCAAGCTTATTCTTTAATAGAATTAGCTAACAGTGCCGATACCTTAATCGAGCAGGGAGATTTAGATCCAGATTCGATTAGAAACTTCAGCAAAAGAGCCTTTGTAGAAACAGCAAAATCATCTCCCGAAGTGCAGCAAATGGTAACAGATGCCGCAGCCAAGGGCGATCGAATTACCAGGCGCGAAGTCAAACAGCTATCCGATGAATGGATGGCAATGAACTCAGATTTACTGCCGGAAGAAGTCAAAGAAAAAGCCACTATAGGTTCTCTACCACCTCGCTATCTGGCTCCTTTAGTCAAAGAAATGGAGAAACTATCTCCATCCCATCAAACAGAAATTCAAAAAGAAGTAGCAGAAAATCCTGATGTAGAAACAGTCAGACAGCTCACTTCAGATGCCAAAAACCTCTCAAAATATCTTGATGCCGCCGCTCAAGTCCAAGCGCTCAATCAATCGCATTTAGATATGGAAATGGCATTAGAAGAAGCTTTGCGAGTCGGCTGTTTGGGAACAGCGGCAGACGTAGTGAAACAAGCCGCTCAGCTAGAACAAACAGCAATCAAACTCTTCACTGTTTGGAAGCGTTTAAGCAGTTTAGCCGATCGACTGTATGTAGATACAGGAGCGAGTACCCCGAATTTGCGCTTGCTTTTAGGATGTTTGGACACTCTTTCAGGAGAAACGATCGAAGTAGATTTTGGGGATGGAGAACGCTCCGTTCGCTTGCAAATTCTCAGCGAATAGGACTGTCAATACAATACAAATTCTTCGGGTGGAAAGGGAGTAAAGAACCCTTCCAGTCCCCCCCTTCTTAAGGGGGGCTAGGGGGGATCGAATTTTTAATCGTCAGACTGCTATCCGTAACTACCTTTGACGCCAGATTTGACACCTATGCCCTCTTCCTTCTTCCTTCTTCCTTCTTCCTTCTATTTACCATTCCTGACTCGAACCCGGCGGCAAGCGCAACCTCGGAAATCTGTAAAAAGTATCTCCTTCCTCATCCACCTCCAAAATTGCCGAAAAAATCTTGACTTGCCTGTCTAAATACTGCTGGGCAACTTGAGCCTCCACCCTAGCGCTAGCAGCCAGTTGAATCAATGAAACCTGGCTGTTTTGAGTTTCCAATAAATGATAAAAAGCTTCATCTAACTGCCGTTTTTGCTTGCTTTCTTGCAAGTTTTTAGCGACAGCCAATCCAATAAATCCACCCAGACTGATTACCAATAAAAACTGTAAAATTGCCATACTATTAATGATATATCTAACGTTGAGATGGAAACCGGGTTTTTAAGCAAATATCGAGGGCTATTAGACATCTATCCAGGCGAATTTTTGTGAGAACAAGGTTTAAATTCCCATTTAAAAAGCCTCACTGTCAATTTTCAATTGTCAACTGTATCTTAAAAACCTCGCTGTCAACTCTCAATTGTCAACTGTTAATTATTTAACGAATTTGCTAGTTGCAACGCAGTATTTTAGCCCAAAAACCCGGTTTCTAACCATCGCGCATCAGTATTAATTAAGCGACTTGAGGTTGCACCAAATTTTCTGCTCCCTTAATTACCTTAGCAGATACAATCTTATCTCCCTGCTTCAGTTTCTCCAAAACCTCTTTACCCTCAGTCACATAACCAAAAACAGTATAGCGAC
>JBOFTL010000501.1:0-9038 GCA_051652045.1 Microcoleus sp.
AAGCAGTTGTCGATGAATCGATTTATCCCAATCAAACAGGCCGGGTAAAATTCCAAGGTAGCTGGTGGCCGGCTAAGTGCGATCGCCAAATTACTCTGACACCTGGAGACACTGTTTATGTCGTCGGCGTTGACAACATCACTCTGATGGTTTCCCTCGCACCCGCTGACTAAACAGGATAAATAAGAGATCGAAATCTCTTAAATTTTAACACCCACATTTAACTCAAGCAGGGCCGATCGCGATCGACCCTGCCTTTTTTGTGCTTAAATAAGCAGAAACACGAAATCACCGCAATTAAACCAGTGAACTTTCAATCAGTAATTGCCACATTAAATCAATTTTGGAGCGATCGAGGCTGCACGATCGCCCAACCCTACGATACAGAAAAAGGTGCCGGTACGATGAATCCGCATACTTTTCTCAGGGCGATCGGACCCGAACCTTGGTCTGTCGCCTACATCGAACCCTGCCGCCGCCCCACAGACGGACGCTACGGCGAAAACCCCAACCGCTTTCAACATTACTATCAATATCAAGTCCTCATTAAACCCTCTCCGCCCAACATTCAAGAACTTTATTTAGACTCTCTCAGATCGTTAGGAATTCGCCCGGAAGACCACGATATTCGCTTCGTAGAAGACAACTGGGAATCCCCGACTCTCGGGGCTTGGGGCGTCGGTTGGGAAGTTTGGCTCGACGGCATGGAAATCACTCAATTTACCTACTTTCAACAGTGCGGAAGCATTGATTGCCGTCCCGTTTCGATCGAAATTACCTACGGCTTGGAACGGTTAGCAATGTACCTCCAAGAAGTCGATGCAATGGTTGACATTCAGTGGAAAGACGGCTTAAGTTACGGCGACGTACACCTGCAAGGAGAAATCGAACAGTGTACTTATAACTTTGAAGCTTCCAATCCCGAATTGCTGTTTACTTTGTTTGGATTGTACGAACAAGAAGCGGAACAACTCACGCACAAAGGATTAGTTTTGCCGAGCCTCGATTACGTGTTAAAATGCTCGCATACTTTCAATTTACTCGATGCTAGAGGTGTAATTTCAGTAACAGAAAGAACCCGCTACATTACCAAAATTCGCAATTTAGCAAGGCGGGTGGCTCAGCTTTATTTGGAACAGCGAGAAAAGTTGGGTTTTCCCTTGTTGGCAAAAGCTGTAAAGAGTTGAGAGTTGTAGTACGAGCGTCGGGAGCTCGCGATCGATTGATAGTTGATAGTTGATAGTTGATAGTTGATAATTGACAGGTAGGGGCGGTGCCAAGAGTGTCCGCCCGATCGATTGGTAGGGGCGGTGCCCTTGTCCCTACCCGCGATTTTTCTGTACCTCACGCTTCATGAAAAATGCTGTAAGTCCGCTTTATCTTAGGAACTTAAGTCCGCACAACAAGCCTTTGTGATTGCTGGTAAAGGTCGATCGCTGGTTGGAACTGCGTTTTCATTCCAGCGATACTAAGCCTTCACCTAATAATTTAACGAATTCTTCTTGCAGCCAGGTTTTAAAAAGTTCATTGAGGAGTTTCTGGCACATAGGTTCATCTAATTGGGCCGGTATCAGTTGTTCGAGGCGAACGATCGCCGACCATTCTCCCACAGATAGAACGGGCAAAAGTTGACCCGGTTTACTCGTATACAACCTGGTAGCTAAAGATCGATCGAGCTTACCTAGCTCAATGGGACCCACAACTCCACTCGCTTCTGCTTCTGGATTTTGAGCGTAGGCTTTGGCAAGTTCGGTAAAAGATTGCTCTCCTTCTTGAATTCGGAAGTAAAGTTCGTGGGCAATTCCCGCATCTTTTACCCGAATTATCGAGTAAACAACCTTGTCCAAATAAGTCTTTCGATCGAGGAAGTAGGACGAAAGTTTGCGTTGCCAAGAAGCTTGTTTAAATTTCTCAATTCGCTGCTCTCGTGTGGCTAGAGCTTCTAGATCTTCTCGAGTCATCTCATAGAGTGCCAGCCATTCTTGCTGTACTGTCTCTGATGTGAGTTGGTGTTTCTGAAAAAAGTTCTGACAAGCGATCGCGGTTTCTTCAGGCGTACAAGTGAAAGAAGCGATCGCGCGATCGGTAATCACTTCTCGTAAAAATTGAGGTAACATCTGGTATTTTGCCAGCAGGGTTACTACTTTTGTGGTTGGAATGGTTTGGTTATCAACTTGTAAAATCTGAGCCATAGTTGCTCCAATAAACGAGAAGATAGAGATTGGATAACATCAGCCAAATGAAGAAAGTGGGCAAAGGTTTCATGCAAAAGGTTTCACGTAAAAGGTTTCATGTAAGATGACAGTCAACCTCAGCCCACTATCCAGAAGTCGCAACTCAAGGAGGAGGACAGCATGAGGGAACTTCACGATCGATCGGCCAAACGACCCTGAGCCCCCCAGCCTGTTTTAAGCAGTGACCGTGTAGTACAAGAGGTAATTTGCACCTTCTCGAGTAAAACTAGCCGCTTTCAGACCAGTGCCAGCTTCTGAGGCGTAGACAGTCTTAGCTCCCAGAAATTCGTCGCCATTTGGCCACGTATCATCTTCGTAAAGCCGAATGGTATCAGAAGTCCCAGTCATCGGGATACTCTTATAGATTCCGGGGGTATCACCGACTCCCACGCCTGAGTCTAAAATGCCGGTTCCTTTCGACCATACCTGTCGATCGTCCACTTTCATGTACAATTCATCCCGAGGCCATTCTTGAGTATCGTTGCACACGAGATAGAGAAGATTTAAGGTCGCCATGATTGTTTCTCCAAGGTTAATGATGCAAATTAATGATGCAAATTAATGATGCAAAGTTGAACTTAGATGAAGCTGTTTCAATGGGTGACTTGTTGATAATGAAGAAGTCCGCGTAACGCTTCACCTGATATATCCACTTTGTCCTCATCTATCTGAAACGTCCAGGACAGTTAGCCAGTTAAGTCGGTCAGTTAACCGACGATCTAAAAATAACCGACGATGAAGCTTGAAAGCTTTGCCAGACAAAGCTTTTAGTGATGAAGCTTGAAAGCTTTGCCAGACAAAGCTTTTAGTTTTGAAAAAAACGGAGCGATCGAGCGATTCAGCCACTTATGCTGTAATTTCAAAACAGAAAAGAGTACCCAATGGGTACTCTCTAAAGTCAGATCTTCCAACCCTCGATAATTCGTTTGTCAACTGTCAACTGTCAACTGTCAACTGCTATTTGACTAATTATTCCGATGCAACTGGATTTGATATCAAGTCTGTGGAAACAATACCAATCCGAGAACTCTTAAACAACAAAGACGATATCTATATTGGGATTGACAGTGGGAAGGAATCCACTATTACTCTGCAACGTTGCAAACTGAGTACCAGCAAAGTACAACGCACCAGAGTTGTAGCTAAATTGATTGGTTGAAGTTGCTCCAAATCCACTCATGGAGATTTCGATTTTATCCCCGTCACTAAAGTCAACAATCGTATCAATGCCTCCAGAAGTTGAGGGGAGAACGTAAAAACCAAACGTATCCGATCCAGTACCCCCTACAAGTGTATCGTTCCCTGATTCGCCATAAAGGCGATCGTTGCCATCACCCCCAAAGATGTAGTCATTATCGAGTCCACCAAGCAAGCTGTCGCTACCGCCACCGCCGAAAATGCTGTCTAAACCGTCACCGCCGGAAATAGTGTCGTTACCCAAACTGCCGTTGAGAGTATCTGCACCATCACCGCCCTTCAGAATGTCAGCAAACTCAGTGCCAGTGGCGTTATTTGCATTTCTATCTCCGGTAAATAAGACAGGGATGGTAAAGTTGTAACCTCCAGCACCAGAACCGAAATTATTCAAAGCAGAAGGGAAAGTACCCCCAGCAATTGCAGTTAAATCGACAACTATATTAGCAGGAGATCCGATCGCATCTGTGAGTTCAAAATCCGCCGTTCCCAAGCTAGCAGCAGCACCCAAATTAGCAACAAGTGCAGAACCACCCGCTGCCGTACCATTCGAGTCAAAATACAAAACTGTCTCATTTACAGCATTCTTAAATGCAAAGAAACCAGGGCTGCTAGAATTGCCGATCGCCTTAGTTTGAGCATACTCTAAAGAGGTATAAGTGCCACCAGTGAAAATCACCAACTCCTTGCCAGTAATATCGGGAGCACTACCGCTAACACCGTCAAAGTTAGTAGTAGTCAAATTGCCAAAAGCAGCACTTACAAACTGCAATTTGTCATACCCGGAAGCAAAGTCAGTAATGGTATCACCGCCTTCACCAGTAGTCTTGTAAACAAAGACATCTAAACCCAAACCGCCTGTCAGCAGATCGGCACCGTTAGCACCGTGGAAAATATCTGCACCAAAAGCGCCGCCGCTGACGATACCATCACCTTTCAAAATGTCAGCAAACTCAGTACCAGTGACTTTATTCCCATATGGATCTCCCGTAAATAAGACAGGAGTAGTAAAATTGTAACCACCAGCACCAGAACCGAAATTGTTTGAGGCGGAAGGGAAAGTATTCCCAACAGCATTTAAATCGACAATGCTACCAGAATTAGTAGAAGTGCCAGTGGGAGAAGTGCCGATCGCATCTGTGAATACAAAATCCGTCGTTCTTAAACTACCAGCAACAGTACCGAAATTAGCAACAAGTGTAGAACCGCCCGCTGCCGTACCGTTTGAGTCAAAATACAAAACTGTCTCATTCGCAGCATTCGTAAATGCAAAGAAACCAGGGCTGCTAGAATTCCCGATCGCCTTAGTTTGGGCATATTCTAAAGTGGCATAAGTGCCTTGTGTAAACAGCACCAATTCTTTGCCAGTAATGTCGGGAGCGCTACCGCTAACAGCATCAAAGTTAGTATTAGTCAACTTGCCAAAAGCACCACTGACAAACTGCAATTTGTCAAGCCCGGAAGCAAAGTCGGTAATGGCATCACCACCTGCACTAGGAGCCTTGTAAACAAAGACATCCGCACCATAACCGCCCGTCAAAGTATCTGCACCGCTACCACCGTTGAGAGTATCTGCATCAGCCGCCGGATCGAGCAGGAGATTAGCATTGACACCATAACCGCCGTGGAGAATGTCTGCAAACTCAGTACCAGTGACGTTATTAGCAGCCGCATTTCCCGTAAATAAAACAGGAGTAGTAAAGTTGTAACCACCAGCACCAGAACCGAAATTGTTTGAGGCAGAAGGGAAAGTATTCCCAGCAGCAGTTAAATCGACAATGCTACCAGAATTAGTAGAAGTACCAGTTGGAGGAGAGGCGATCGAACCTGTGAATAAAAAGTCCGCCGTCCCTAAACTACCAGCAACAGTACCCAAATTAGCCACAAGTGTAGAACCGCCCGCTGCTGTACCGTTTGAGTCAAAATACAAAACCGTTTCATTTGCAGCATTCGTAAAGGCAAAGAAACCAGCATTGGTAGAATTCCCGATCGCCTTAGTTTGGGCATACTCTAAAGAGGCATAAGTGCCACCAGTAAAAATCACCAATTCTTTGCCAGTAATGTCGGGAGCACTACCGCTAACACCATCAAAGTTAGTAGTAGTTAAATTGCCGAAAGCACTCGCAACAAACTGCAATTTGTCAACCCCGACAGTCAAGTCAGTAATGGTATCACCGCCTTCACCAGGAGTCTTGTAAGCAAAGATGTCAGCACCGCTGCCACCACTCATAACATCAAATCCGAGGCCGCCTTTGAGGGTATCGTCGCCACCACTGCCTTTGAGGGTATCGTCGCCAGCACCAGCGTCCAGCACATCATTGCCATCCTGACCCGTTAGCTTGTCGTTGCCGTCGCCACTCTCGATCGTCGAGGCATCCTCGCGGCCGACAATATTGTCATCCCAACTGGTGCCCAAGATCTTGGCATCGCGCGGGTCAACAATGCGGTAATTGAGCGTGGTGAGGTTGGTTGAATCGCCCGTCTCACTACCATAAGTGAGAACCACGCGCCCATCAGCCAGGGTGGCGATGTCCGTGCTCAACAGCCCTTGGTCGCCCGGATCGCGAATATTGACTTGCGTACCAATCGCTATCCCACTGGCATCGAAGCGTTGCATAACCACATCGAGATCCGGGGACCCGTCGGTTTCCTTGCCAACCGCAGTAGTCCAGGCAATGATAAAGCCGCCATCATTGTTTAGGGCAGTAATCTTAGGTACTAAGCCTCCTGCGGAGTTGGGAACCAGCAGAGGTGTAGCGTCGAGTGGGGTGCCAGCGGAATTATATCGCCGAAAAGCGATCCCCCCAGTTTGTTGCCATGCAACCACAGAAGTAATGCGATCTCGCAGAGTAATGACATCGGGAAACGCTGCATTCACATTTGGCCCACTCACGAACTCCTCACCACTGATGTCGGTTTCGTTTTTTGCATAGGTATGCAAGCGAACGTCCCGTGCAAAGGTCGTCTGGTTGACGTTCTCATAGACCACTGCAACGCGGTCTACACCTACACTAGCGATCGCTGCATTCTGCTGTAACTGACCCGGATTACTTCCCACGTAAATCGGATTGCTTGTAGGATCGCCGGATGAATCGATCGTCCGCAGCACTAAGTTCTGACGGGAACCGACAATTTTTTGATAGGCGATCGCGCCGCCACCTGTCGCTAGTGGTGTACCGTCGATTAGGACATCATTATTGAGGGGTGCATTCTCGATCGGGAACCTAGTAGTTTGGGGGGTGAATTTTTGAGAGTCCGGGATATGCAAAAAGATGTCGTTGTTGCCCGGTGCGAAGAGTTCTTGGTAGATTACCCTCACATTCCCGTCAGCCTGCTGGTACAGTCTCGGGCTAGAAATGCTTTTGGGGTCGGCTGCGGACAATGCCCTGAGGAAGTCGCCGCCAGTGAAGGCACCTCGTTCGTTGAAGTGTCTGCCGAATATATCCGAATCGGGACTGTTTGAATCCCAAGCAATAGTAAATGTTCCGTTAGCAAGGGGTGTAATCTTCGGTCCAAAAGCCAGCGGATCGAAAGAAAATGTGACGTTTGTTCCTGATAAGGTTGGTGTAGTTGTCGTCATATTAGCCTCGTAATTTTTGATTAGGTAAAATTCCAAAAATCAGAGATCGGAATTCTATCTGCTGTTAAACTGCAAAGCGGTTGTGAGCTTCTCTTCGTACTACCTATCTTCGTTTTCGTCAGACAACCATTTGCAGAAACGTCCAGGACAGTTTGCCAGTTAAGTTTGTCAGTTATAGCAGTTGACAGTTAGATTGTTTGTGGTGGCGGGTTTGAGGATATTTCATGAGCTTATATCAATTCCGTTGGCATCGGAATTATGCATTTATGAGGACTTAAAATTCTCACTACAAAACTGTGACAAGTGATTAAAATCCCAGACCCGAGATAATACTACCTTGAAGTTCTGCCACTCTTACATTTGTCACAAAGCCTACTATGTCGCCAGAATTCCTAACTTTAATTAGAGTCCCTTGACCCTGTATCGATCGAAAATCGAATGAACCGGGCGGGATGAATTGTTTGAAATTTTCTGCTCCATCAAACCCAACCAATAATGTCACGTTGGTTAGGTATTGCAAGTCTACATCGCCAGCAGTTAAATTGCCTGCTAATCCAATTCGATCGATACCAGGTCTGAAACCTCCAATAAAATCCGCATTGTTGATATCTGTAACTCCTGTTTCTGCTTGGAGGACATACAGGTTGCTGCCCCCAAGTTTGATTGACCGATTTTCATCCAGTCCTATTAAAATGTCGTGACCCAAACCTCCTACCAGAGTGTCATTTCCGTTGCCGCTGTATAACAAATCATTTCCTTTATCGCCCGATATAATATCGTTTCCCTCACCACCTACAAGCAAATCTGCATCTTGACCGCCAATGAGCAAGTCATTTCCTTCTCCTCCATTCAAGAAGTCTTTACCTTTTCCTCCTAATACAGAATCGTTGCCGAAATTCCCGATGATAAGATCTTGCCCTTGATTGCCATAAACCCAATCATTAGCTGTTGAACCATTGACTGTATCATCACCTGCCAGCATCCTAACTGCCAAAGGAAAATTAGTTGTATCTGCGATCGACAAAGTAACAACTTCGGATGTATTGTTGCCAATTAATCGCTGAGGTTCTGATGGATCTGGTTGTAAAGCCATAACAAAATCCTAAAATGTTGATTAATATCATTCAGCAGCATGGGATGAATCTCCTAATTTGAAATCTAGCGCTGCACCTGATATATCAACGTTGTCCCGATCGATCTAAAATGTCCAGGACAGTTAGCCAGTTAAGTCGGTCAGTTAACCGACGATCTAAAAATAACCGACGATGAAGCTTAAAAGCTTTACCAGACAAAGTTTTTAGGTTTTAATCAAACGGAGCGATTCGCTAAAAACAGAAAAGAGTACCAAATGGGTACTCTCTGAGTTGCATCTGGAATTGCCAACTCAACATCGCACTGTCAACTGTCAACTGTCAAATGCTCTATGACTAAGCTTTGCGACGACTGAATGGAATCAGCATCGGAACGCGATTTCGATAATCAGCATAGGCTTGCCCATGTACCCTCACCAAATCTCGTTCTTCCAACTGAATGGCAACCAGAATATACACCGCTGTAACGACTGCAAACACGAGATGAGCAACAGTCATGGTCGGTGTTGACCAGAATGCAAAAAACCAGCCGACATATAGAGGATGACGAACGTGATTGTAAGGCCCAGGAGTCACAAAATCCAGAGGCGTATAGTCCTGACCGCGCAGGTAAAGATATACCTGACGCAATCCAAACAGATCGAAGTGATTGATTAAGAATGTCGTTACTAAAACCAGCAGCCAACCAAACCCAAAGCAGACGTACAGGAGATTGCGGAACATGGGGTTTTCCACATTCCAAATAGTCATACCCAAGGGTTGCCAAAAGTAAAACAGCGTAATTAGACAGAGGCTGGAGAACAAAACATAGGTACTTCGCTCAGCCGGTTGTGGAACAATTGTAGTCCACCAAGTCTTGAATTCTTGTCGTGCCATTGCACTGTGTTGCAGGCCAAAAAATCCCAGCAATCCAACGTTCACTAACAGAGCTTGTCCTAA
>JBOFTL010000502.1:0-10226 GCA_051652045.1 Microcoleus sp.
AAAAAATATTATCAATACTGTCAGCAAATTTTGGAAACAGTCGCCGAATCGGAGGCGAGTTTAACAGGGAAAGAACGGGCTACAGGAATTTTACGATTGGGCTGTCCCGTGCTGTTCGGACAAATGCAGGTTGTCCCCCGTTTAAAAGCTTTTATGACACGCTATCCCGATGTCAAGATCGATCTGATGATGGCGGATAGTTTTGTGGACATTGTAGAGGATGGTTTAGATCTTTCGATCCGCATCGGTCACCATCTGGATAGTTCCTTGATTAGCCATCGCATCGGCACGACCCGCCGCGTCACGGTGGCAACAACAGGCTATTTCGATCGAGCGGGAGAACCCAAAAAACCGGATGATTTAGTGCATCATGATTGTATTGTCTATACCCATTTGGCAACGGGGAATGAGTGGCATTTTCTAGGAACAGATGGCACAATTAAGGTACGGGTTGGAGGCTGTTTTCAAACTAATAGTTCAGTGGCGATTCGAGCAGCAGTGTTGTCGGGTTTGGGAATTGCGGTAGCCCCGGTCTGGATGTTTGGTGATGAGATTTACCGGGGCGATCTCAAGGTGGTGTTGGAGGATTATCAGCCGACTCCGTTGCCAATTTATGCGGTCTATCGTCGCAGCCGTTTTTATCCGGCAAAAATAACTTGTTTTATTGATTTTTTAGCAGCAGAATTTAAGCTCGATCGCTGGGTTTCAGATTGTGTGGTTTGAGTAGCAAAGACGAAGAAAGTGCCGTTAAAGTATTTGCGATCGACCCACTGGTAATTTTGAAGTATTAGGTATTGCGATCGCTTGAAGCCGAGTGTTCAATCTGCAGTGTAATTCAAGTCTGCAAGCAATTCAACACCATTTTCTATAGTGAAAGGAACAGAATGTGCATTCGCCTGCCAACCCCGTTTCAATCCCTCGCGGATCAGCCCCGCTGCCCACTTCGGTGTGTGCAGGTTAACTCCGCTTGTGTTTGGATTATCGATAATCACAGGCGCGCCCACGCGCAGAGGTCCGCCGCAGATAGCACACTCCCAGGTGATAAAGATGATACGCAGCGGGCTGGTATAGTTGCTCTCTGCATAAGCCTTGAACACGTCATAACATCGGTATTCATAGGCTGTGGCATCCACAAGCTGATAGGAAGGTTTGAAGACCCAAAGATAGGTTGTTGCATCTACTATGAGGCTTCGGAGTTTCTGCTTGGCCACTTTGAATTTCATCTAGGTTTAGGTTAGTGCTTCTATTCTAGCAAATGCTGTTGCAAAGAAGGGGCTGAAGATTGCATCTTGTGTCATTTATACCTCACTTCTAAACTCGATATCTCCTGCATAAATAAGATTGCCCGATCGACCAACTCAGCCCCTGCTTTTTCTGGCGAACCGACATCAAATGGTGGGGCGGGATTGTACTCCAGTAATAGTTGAATAATCTTGGCGACTTCCTCACCACAAAGGATGCTAGCAATCGTTAAACCAAAATCGATACCTGCTGTCACGCCTCCACCAGTAATACGATTGCGATCGACTACTACGCGATCGATTCCAACCTCAACACCCAGCTTTGCAAGTTGTTCGCGCATGGCCCAGTGAGTCGCGGCGCGATAGCCTTCCAGCAGTCCGGTTTTCGCCAGAAATATCGATCCACCGCAGACAGAAGTTATAAATTTGGTGGTGCTGCCTTGTGTGCGAAGAAATGCTAGTACCTCTGGATCGTCTTCTACCATCTCTTGCTTCAAGCCGCCACCAATACAGATAACATCCAAGGGCGGACAATTTTCAAAGGTGGTATCGGGCAAAATCATCATGCCGTCATCAGTTTTAACTGGATCTAGCGTTTTCCAGATGCGATGAAGTTCGACACCGGGAAGCGCACTAAAAACTTGCTGTACTCCCACCATATCAAGTGCCGTCATGCCTGGATAAAAGACTAAACCAATGATATGTTTTTGTGAGTCTGTCATCAATTCATCTCCTTGGGGCGATCGCGATTAAATCTGTCCTTATACTAGAATTAGCAACCGACTTCGCCTAGTCCTCGATCGGGTACTCTTAAACAGTTGAGAGTTGACAGTTGACAGTTATTGCTTTTCTTCCTTTTTCCTTCTGACTCCTGACTCCTGACTCCTGACTCCTTCTTCCCTCTTCCTTCTTCCTTCTTCCCTCTTCCTTCTTCCTTCGTTTAACACTATGATGATTTCCTTACAGCTTTTATTTGAAGCAATTAATCAATTACAGGATGAACAAGATTTGCGATCGCAACTCGCACCCAACATTGGCGAATATTTTGCAGCCAAGCGATCGGGAATATTTTTTTTCGATCGAATGCCAGTAGTCGATCGAACTGTTCAGAAAGCATGGAAATTGGCGCTATCGATCGAACATAATCCAGTTGCACGTTATTTAGTAGAGCATCATTCTCCCGTGCATGAAGGATTAGTAACATCACCCAAAGTTTGGACAATGATTTGTCCCCGCCCGGATCATTGGCACGTGATGGCGGGGCCGATCGTCAATCGCGGTCAATTAGTGGGTGTAGTGGGTTGCACTCGCGAACAATCAATGCCTGCCTTTGATACGCAAAATCTAGCTGATTTGAGTGCGATCTGTTTGCACTTATCTGTTTGGGCTGCAACAGTGAGATCGCAAAGTGTTTCCGTTGGCGAAACCTGCCCAACAAGCATAGAAAAATCCCCATACCAATCTTTCAAGAGCGATCGATTAACGCCTCGTGAATTGCAAATTGCCGAATTGGTTGCTTTGGGAAAAACTAATGCACAAATTGGCAAGGAAATTTGGATTACTGAAAATTCTGTCAAGCAAGCTTTGAAGCGAATGTTCCGCAAGCTTGAGGTTTCGTCTCGCGCCGAAATGGTGGCACAGCTTTCGGCGACAAAACACTATTTACCAAGTGTAAAAAAGATCGGACTTTTGGCAGAACAATAACCTTAGAAACTAAAAGATCGATCGACCTGTTGGTAATTTTGAATTTCTGACAATCTTATTTAGGAGCAGATTTCTTAAACAGTTTGGACGCAGCACCTCTCAAAATGTGCGGTATTAGCTTTGGCCCCGGCAAGAATACAATCCCTAACTGCTGCATTAATCCCAGTGCATCGCCTTGGCCCCAATGCTCCGCAATTTTGCCGTTTTCGACTCTATCGATGTGCATAACCGCCAAGCTGATTTGTTTGTTTGTTGGCGGCAAACCTTGAAATTCTCCGAGGTGTGTTGCTGTGAACGTGCCGCAAGTCACCACTTTATCACCTGCAACGATGACTTCATCAAAAACGTGTTTACCCTGACTGAAAGCTAGGTAAAACGACATCCCGAACTGCTTGAACTCCTCCCCGTTTAATGGCTTTGGCATTCCCGCCATGCGAGCAATAAAATTCGTCGCTAACAGTTCTAAGGCTTGTTCCATTTGGCGATCGTCGAAGGCTTTGTAGAACTGAAGAACGATTGCTTTGTTTTGGTCAGTCAGCATACAGAATTTTGTTTTTAACTAAAATATCGATTTTAAATTGGATAGCCAAAGTTGCTTGCTGCGATCGTAGAATAATAAGGCTAGAAACTAAGAAAGCGATCGAAGTATAAGTGTGCGCATCCTTTCGACATTTATTGATGACGCAGCACAGTCAATTCGATCGCTCGCAATCAGTAAAATTCGTAGTGCGGATGCAAGCCCGCAACATAAAGCGGACTGAAGTCCGCACTACAAACTATACCTCAATTCTTTAAATCGAAAATCAAAAATCGAAAATCAAAAATCGAATCATTCCCATTCGATCGTTCCCGGCGGCTTAGAAGTAATGTCGTAAACTACGCGATTAACGCCTTTAACTTCATTAACGATGCGGTTAGAAATCAGTTCCAACAAATCGTAAGGTACTCGCGCCCAATCAGCCGTCATCCCATCTTCACTCTTAATAAATCGCAGGACGATCGGATGAGCGTAAGTCCGCTGATCTCCCATAACACCCACACTGCGAATCGGCAGCAAAACAGCAAAAGCTTGCCACAGTTCGTTATAAAATCCTTGACGGTTAATTTCTTGGCGAACTATCAAATCGGCATCTCGCAAAATATTCAATCTTTCTGCGGTAACTTCTCCAATAATCCGAATTGCCAATCCGGGGCCGGGGAAAGGCTGTCGGTTCACAATTTCTTCCGGCAAACCGATCGATTTACCAACTTTTCGCACTTCATCTTTGAACAATTTGCGCAGCGGTTCGATCAGCTTAAACCGCAAATCCTTCGGCAATCCGCCGACGTTGTGGTGGCTTTTAATCTTAACAGCAACTCGCTCGCCACTTTGCGGATCTACATTAGTATCTGCCGACTCAATGACATCAGGATACAGAGTGCCTTGAGCGAGGTAATCGAACGGTCCCAAGCGCTTCGATTCTTCTTCAAATACGCGGATAAATTCGTGACCGATGCGCTTGCGTTTGATTTCGGGATCGGTAACACCTGCTACTTGAGCTAAGAATCGATCGCGAGCATTAACATACTCAACCGGAATGTGGAATTGCTCTCGAAATAATTTTACCAACCGTTCCGGCTCTTGCTTGCGCATGAATCCTTGATCGATAAACATACAAGTTAATCGATCGCCGATCGCCCTGTGCAGTAAGAAAGCTAAAGTTGAAGAATCTACGCCACCGGATAGAGCCAGCAATACCCGTTTGTCTCCCACTCTCGCTCGAATTTCGCGAACCGATTCCTCGACAAAAGCAGCCGTCGTCCAAGTCGGTTCGCAGCGGCAAATATGGTAAACAAAATTGCGAATTAAGGCAATTCCGCCGGTTGAATGTACCACTTCCGGGTGAAACTGAACTCCGTAGAGCTGTTTTTCATGATGGGCAATTGCCGCACAGTGAGTATTTTCGGTGTGAGCGAGGATTTCAAAACCTTCTGGCAAATCGGTACAAGAGTCTCCGTGACTCATCCACATCGTGCTATTTTCTTCAACATTAGTCAGCAAATCTGTAGGATCGTCAATCAGTATTGATGCCTTGCCATACTCAGCTAATTTAGCTCGTTCGACAGTTCCTCCAAGCTGCTTTACCATCAACTGCATCCCGTAACAAACCCCCAGAATAGGTATGCCCAAATTCCAAATTTCTGGGTCGCAATGGGGAGCTCTTGCATCGTATACAGAACTCGGACCTCCTGACAGAATAATTCCTTTAGGATTGAGAATTGCCAATTGTGCGGCAGTAGTGCGGTAAGAAATAACTTCCGAATATACTTGAGTTTCCCGGATGCGGCGGGCAATCAATTCAGAATACTGAGAACCAAAGTCTAGGATGACGATTTTTTGGCGATCGATCTGCCCCAAATCCGAGTTAGCGAGGGCTGATTCTGTTTCTAGTTGAGTAGTTTGAGTAGTCACGATTAGTGCTTAGATTGGTAGTTTCTAATTAGACTTAGACCTCTTCAAAAAATCCTGTCTCGGGCAGGATTTCCTGCCTGCCCTGCAATAATTATTGGAGATGTCTGTTGGGATTTTTTGGGTTCAGTCGGGGGAAAGCGCAACTTCGTTTCTGTGCTAATTAATTACGCTGCTTCGTCAAAAATTAACCCAGTATCAAAAAGTCAGGGAACTAAGAATTACTACTGATTACCTATGCCGATTCTTCTTTTTCAAAGAATTCACGGATATTCACACCACATTAACAAATTTCGGTGAGAAATGTATCTCCTATTTCACTTTTAACAATTATTTTGCGATCGCGCCCGAACATCACCGATCCCACCGAGACGTGGCGCTCGCTGTGGGTAAAAATATATTCGCCCGATCGCGCGTCTATCTGTCGGGCAATTTCGCCGTAAACTCGATCGACCCAATTGCTCCCCGTTGCTGCGTCTAAAACCCGCAGCCGTTGGAGGGCGTCTTCGGCTGTCGCTGCTGCAAAAATTGCAGCGCACTCATCAGCAGGCATTCCTGCCCTAGCGCAGTAGGCTGTCAGAATTTCGCGCCGCCCGTCGGCTAGGTGGTGGTGCGTGTGAAAAATCCCCGCCGCCAATTTCATCAATTTTCCGTGATAGCCGAACAACAAAATTGACTGCACGCCCAAAAGTCCGGCTTCCACCAGCAGCGGACCCAGCCAGTTAGCTGTTTTGACCAGCCTTTCAGGATCGATCCCCAGATTCCGCGCCAAATCCAGACCGTTTTCGCCGATACAAAAAACCAAACAATCGAAGAGTTCAGCTTTTTGTTGCAGTTGTTCGCGATACACCTCCAACTGTCCGGGGGCGCTGAGGGGTTGAGAAATTCCCGTCGTACCCAGCAGCGAAAGTCCTTCAACAACACCAAAAGCTGCATTCGACGTGCGGGCTGCCAGTTGCCGTCCAGAAGGCAGAACGATCGTGACGGTAATTTTTTCATTTAATTGGAGTTCTCGGCTCAGATTCGCTCTGAGCAGCCGCTGAGCGTAATCGTAGATCGCCGCCCCACCCCCGACAGCATGACGCCCGATACCTTCACCCCCAAGAATCGCAATCTGCTCCCCCTGACCCCCTATACCCCTGACCCCCTCTCCCTCTCCCCCCAATGACACCATCGCCCAAACAGGAGTATTCTGGGTCAGGTCTAGGTTATCGCCCGGATCTGAGCGAGTGACGGCTAAAGCCGTATTTGTCGTTAGGGAAGCCACTTGCTCGATCGGAATTTCTGCTGCGATCGCGGGTTCGAGTAAATCTACTGATACGCTATCTGTGAATCGATCGCCCGCACGCAAGCACCGCAGGGCTGCTAGCGCAGCAGCACAGGCAAATACTGGTAATGTATATCCCGATCGAGGTTGAGTTTTTGTCATAGCACAAATCGTAAAACCGTAAATTTGCCGGCGATCGAAATCACCCGACACTGTTGATAGTTCTCAAACATTAGAGCTTAATTTTGGGGTTTGCTAGTGTAAGCAAGTTTTGTTACTTGTGTCAACAGCCTGTTGGCAACCTTTGTGCCACCACAGCAAAGATCGGTAAAAATACGCAACCAATGCGGCAACCGCTACTTTCAAAAGGCTACTGTCAAAAGGTAGTGAAAGCAAAATCTTGCTCCATGCGATCGAGACCGTAATGTTTTTCAGGTTTCAACAATCAAGATGAAGACTGCCTCTGCCACCAATTCCCAAGTTACTTGCCGTTATCCTGTCAAATTCGGTGCGGAAACTACCGCCTTTAATACCGTTGTTTTGCAACCCAAGGGCTGCTTGCGCGGCATCGCGACCCTGGATTTTCAAACAGCTTTAGAACAAGCTATCGAAACAGCTTCAGAAAAAGTAGTCGTCGATCTGGCACAAGTTGAAACTGTGGCTCCCGATGCCATTGCAGTCTTTGCCGGCGGGCTGGAATTAGCCGCCGTACTGGGCAAATCGCTAATTTTCTCTGCGATGGATTTAGCTAGCCGTAAAAGTTTGAGAGCAGAATGTTCGCGATCGCGCGAAATTTGTTTCGGTCCTTGGGGTAACTTGTTTGAGGGAGAATTCGAGCAATTTTTTGGTGGCGAATTGCTGCGATCGGCAGGCGCCTAAACATCAAGTGTGTGAACTACCCCAACTAATTTGTAAGTAATTTCGACATTTTGTTAGACATCGGATTTTACGGACAACACAGGCTTTGCGGCTAGATATTCCAAACGGTTGATGTCAAGCAGCAAACAGCAATCTATAGTATTAAAAATTACCCGGATGCACCAGTCTTGCTTTCGAGCTAAACTTTTGGAAGCGAGACTGGTTTTATCTATGAGCGCTCTTATATGCGATCGATTACCATAACAAAAACTGTTTTATTTTGCGGACTAAAGTCCGCAGTACGAGCTAATCTGATGGCAGTTGAGGGTCCGGAATGTGGGTGACGAATGACAAACAAATACAAGGACTGTGCATTTTTATCTACAACCGATGCGATCGGATTTGACATAGCGCGCGTCAGTGATGGTAAGATGCACCGACAAGATAGTTGGGTTGTTGGTCTGGTTCGCAGTGGTACTCGAAGCTAAACTTAAAGGTTCGACAAAACAGCGTGCTATCTTCGATCGAGCGATGCGCATTGGCAGCGGAATTCAGCAATAGTTGTATCCGAACTGCAAATGCGGTACGTCAGAAGATGTCAGAAAATCGAGTCAGTTTAAAAAATTTCAAATACCAACAACGTTAACAAACATCGATCGATTATGGTTGAACAGGTTGGGAAGTTAAAGGGAACTCTATCCCTTCAAACCCCAGACATCCTAGAGCAGACAATACCTCAGCTAGTTCTGCCTCCAAAAACAAATCCTAAAATTTCCAAAAAAGACACTCGATCGACCCTCAGAGCTTCAACTCTAGACGGCGTTTTTGCTACTGTCTTCTCCTGTGCTACCGGAGGAGTTTTATTGAGCAACTTTTTGCTGCAATTGGGCGCTACGAGTGTGGAAATCGGCATTTTGTCGGCAATTCCCATGCTGGTTAATTTGTTGCAACCCTTGGGAGCCTATCTGGCCGATCGCACCACCAGCCGCCACTGGTACAACCTATGGATCTTCGGTGCATCGCGGTTGTTGTGGCTGGTACTGGTAGTCGCAATTGCCGCTGCGAGGTGGCACTATACCGACGAACGCGGACTTTTGGAATGGACGCTGGCGATCGTTTTTTTCAGCAGCCTTTTGGGAGCTTTTTCCAGTGCTAATTGGTTTAGTTGGATGACAGCCGTAGTTCCCCATCGCTTGCGGGGCAGGTATTTTGGTTTGCGCAACAGTGCTACCACTTTAGTTAGTTTGTTAGGAGTGCCGTTAATGGGAATTGGAGTATCCGCTTGGGGTACAGATCCGATTTTCGGCTACGGTATGGTTTTGTTTTTCGGAGTAGCGGCTGGATTGTTCAGTTTAGGATTTCAGTTTTCAATGGTGGATGTCAACCCGCAGGCGCGATCGAAACCTGCTGGTGGCGAAAAAGTTCCAAAACAGACAGCAGAAAATAAAAAAAATTTGATTCCTTCAGTGCTTCAAGATACCAACTTTTTAAGATTTCTCGCATACTTTACACTGTGGACATTTGCTGTTAATTTGAGCGCGCCTTTTTTTAACATCTACCTGTTGAAAGATTTAAACCTCAATGTCAGTTTGGTAACAATTTACAGCAGCTTGAGTGCGGGGGCAAACCTGCTGCTGTTGATGTTTTGGGGCAAATTGGCCGATCGCCTGGGAAATCGCCCTTTACTGATTGCTGTGGGGCTGTTAGTGGCGGTAACGCCCGTGTTGTGGTTGGGGATCGGCAACAATCCGATCGCCCTGTGGGCGTGGCTGCCCCTGCTACACTTACTTGCCGGCACGACATTGGGTGCGATCGACCTGTGTACTAACAACATTCAAATGGAAATAGCACCGATCGATCGTCCTTCAACTTATTTTGCGATCGCCTCCGCCATCTCTGGAGTTGCTGGGGCTTCTGGCACCACTGTCGGTGGATTTATAGCAGAAATTCCGGGCATGAGTTTGGCAGGATTGTTTGCCATTTCCACAGCCGTGCGGTTGCTGGCTCTACTGCCTTTGCTGTTTCTGCGAGAACCCCGCAGTTTAGCTTTAAGGTCGATCGTACCCGCATTTGTACCTTTGAAGCTAATTAAAAAATAAGGCGGGCAATGCCCGCCTTATTTTTTATTCTGGTTTAGTTGTGCTTTCTAGCTGTTCTGCGGCACCGGAGAAGTTGGAGAGACAGAACCTGTTGGGGTAACAGAATTAGCAGGTCCCGAAAGATTCTTAGACCGCTTTTTGATCAAAATCGGCTTCAGAGAATTGTCTAGCGGGGGATCTTCCTGCTGGGCGTAATCCGCACCCATCCAAGCCGGACGGCTTTGATCGAAAGCCATTTGCAAAGCAGCAGCCGCGATCGCGTGGGGGTCGTACTCCTCGCACAACTGAGACACCAGCGGCAAGAAAGATGCCATCCGTTCCCCAGTCAGCGCCTCGCGCACCTTATTTTGCATTTTCTCCAACTGTCGCGCTTCAATTTGCGCCCGCGTCGGAATCGATCGCACTGCCAGGTTTTGGCGGACGTGACGCTCGATTAAGCGCAGTTTCCGGCGATCGATCGGTTGAATCAGCGTAATCGCCGTTCCTTCCCGACCGGCGCGGCCAGTGCGGCCGATCCGGTGCACGTAGCTTTCCACGCTGTCGGGCAGATCGTAGTTAATGACGTGGGTCAAGTGATCCACATCCAAACCCCGCGCCGCGATGTCAGT
>JBOFTL010000503.1:0-12007 GCA_051652045.1 Microcoleus sp.
AGTTGGATATCTTAATCCACTGTTTGGCTTTTGCGGGCAAGGACGAACTTTCGGGAGATTTCACCAAAACTTCGCGTCAGGGTTTTTCCAATGCTTTGGATATTAGCGCTTATTCGTTAGTGCGACTCTGTGCTGCTGCTAAACCGCTGATGGCAGAAGGTGGCAGCGTAGTGACGTTGAGTTACTTGGGCGGTGTTCGGGTAGTTCCTAATTATAACGTGATGGGAATTGCCAAGGCTGCTTTAGAAATGAATGTTCGCTATCTAGCGGCTGAACTGGGTCCGTTAAATATCCGGGTAAATGCGATTTCTTCGGGTCCGATTAGAACTTTAGCTTCGTCAGCAGTTGGCGGCATTTTAGACATGATCCACCACGTTGAGGAAGTGGCCCCGCTGCGGCGGACTGTGACTCAACAGGAAGTGGGAAATGCTGCAACTTTTTTGTGCAGCAATCTTGCTAGCGGGATTACGGGTCAGGTTTTGTATGTCGATGCCGGTTACGAAATTATGGGAATGTAGCTTTTTGATAGTTGATAGTTGAGAGTTGAGAGTTGATAGTTGATAGTTGATAGTTGATAGTTGACAGTTGACAATTAAGAATTGACAGTTGACAGTTGACGGTTGACAGTTGACAATTAACAATTAAGAATTAACAGCAAACAGGTTGAGAATCGACAGTTGACAGTTAACTCTTATCAATTATCAATTATCAATTATCAATTCAAGTAATTGTCTATTGTCAAATGTAAATTGGACAAGTGCTAATTCCCAATACTAATTAATTACTAAGTAAGTCCACTTAACTAAATGCAAGCTCCCGAGCGACCAAAGGCTCACTGGCTTGCTTTGCTTTTCTTCCTTCTTTCTTCTTCCTTCTTTCTTCTTCCTTCTTCCTTCTTCCTTCTATTTAATGAATGACAAATTGCAAATTATGGAAACAGTCGATCGCCCTTCTATTCCTCCTGCAAGTCCAGCTCAACCAGCCAGAGCTGCCTTGGTAAAACGCACCACATTGGAAACAGATGTTACTGTAAGACTCAATCTCGACGGTATAGGAACTTGTAAAGCGTCTACGGGAATTCCGTTTTTAGATCATATGTTGCAGCAAATAGCTTCGCACGGATTGATCGATTTGGACGTGCAAGCGATCGGCGATTTAGCAATTGACGACCACCATACTAATGAAGATGTCGGAATTACTTTAGGTCAAGCCCTAGCAAAAGCTGTTGGCGATCGATCTGGCATTTCTCGTTTCGGGCATTTCGTAGCACCTTTAGATGAAGCCTTGATTGAAGTAGTGCTAGATTTTTCGGGACGGCCTCATTTGAGCTACAATTTGCAAATTCCCAACCAGCGGATCGGCAATTACGATACTGAATTAGTGAGAGAGTTTTTTGCTGCAGTGGTGAATCATTCTCAGATGACTTTGCACATTCGGCAGTTAGAAGGCATTAACTCCCATCACATTGTGGAAGCTGCTTTTAAATCATTTGCTCGAGCTATGCGCATGGCGGTAGCGATCGACCCGCGACGGGCCAGTCGAATTCCGAGCTCTAAAGGAGTTTTATAATTTGAGGTTTGTAGTACGGACTTCAGTCCGCAGGTTTGTAGTACGGACTTCAGTCCGTAAATTCCTGTGGTGTTAATCGATCTAGTCGCTGGGGCTGGGCGAAGCATTTGGACTTATGTGCGATCGAATTTTTGCTAAGATTGTCGCCCAAATGCTTCGCCCCTACGAGTATTTTGGTAGGCTAAAATTGTTGGTTAAATGCGATCGCTCTTGCTAATTTGATTTAACCAAAACCCCCGGTTCCCGCTGCATTGGTAACACATCCAAAATATCGGTTTGCGCGCAATATTTTAAATCTTCAATGACTCCCAAACGCAAAAGTCGCTGTCCGTGACTGGCATTTTGCAGCAATTCATGCAACCTATCTTGCCACTGTTGGTAAAGCGCGATCGCGCTAAATACTTCATCATTTCCCGCAAATTTCTGCGGCGAAATTCCGCTTTGTGCGAGCAAACTGTGCGCGATCGCCCCCGCACAAACAGTATCTTCTAACGAAAAACTTCCTTCCCATCCAGAACCGACAATTCCGATCGTTTCCGGCTTTTTACTTAATAGAAAATCCACAACAGCTTTGCGGTTAATTAACGCCGCCGTCAGCACAGTCGGCGAAGTTTCTACTCTTTGCAGGGCGCGAGTACCGTTAGTCGTACTGATAAAAATTCGCTTTCCACTGACGTTTTCTGGCGCGCAATCGAGGGGTGAATTTCCCATGTCAAAACCGTCAACTTTTGCGCCGCCGCGCTCTCCGGCGCGAATCCGCTTGTCTGCGGGCCATTTTTCGCTCTCGGCCATCAGCTTGTCTAAGTCGCTAAAAACTTGGACGGCTTCAGCCCCATTGTTGAGGGCCGTAGCCATTGTAGTTGTAGCCCGCAGCACGTCAACTGCGATCGCGCATTCGGGCATTTTGTCCGTTGGGGTAAGTTCGGGGGTGTGGTAAATAAAAAGCTTCACTTTTGGGGCAACCTGCGATAAATCCTCATCAGCAATCATAGTAGAAAGTGGCGCTTTCACCGCTGTTTCCGATCGATCGGTTATCATTTGAGTTGACAATGGACAATTGACAATTGATAATTACTGTAATTATCAATTACTTAAATTGATGATTACTTAAATTGACAACCTGCAACAAAACAATTATTTATACTTGAATTGTTAACTGTAAATTGTCAATTATTAACTGTTAAATATCAACTCTCAATTGTCAATTGTCAACTCTCAACTCTCAACTCTCAACTAACTTCTAATATGTCAAATCCCATCCGCGCCACCATTACCGCACCCTTGGGACTCATAGCAGGTTTTACTTATCCCTTTAGGGCTTTTTCGCTATTGTGGCAAACCCCAAAACTTTGGGGTTATGTATTAGTTCCCGTGGCTCTCAATTTGATTATCGGTATCGCTCTTTATTTGGGTTTACTATTTCCTAGTTTGTCGGGAATCGATGTTTTAGTTGCCGATTTGTCACTGAAATTTAATGATTTAATTGCGAGTTTGCCCCATTGGCTGAGTTTTCTCTCGGTGCTGACGGTTGGTTTCGGCTGGCTGCTGCGGGTACTTTTAGTGGCAGGACTGTTATTAGTAATTGGGGTTTTATTAGTGCAGTTCGGCGTGATTTTGGGTTCGCCTTGGTACGGGCAACTGTCAGAACAATTGGAACTGTTGCGGAACGGTCAATTACCTGCTGAAGAACCGCTGAATTTGGCAAATATTTTTCAGGATATCAAAAGGTCGATCGGCTTTGAATTACGAAAAATACAGATTTTGTTGAGCGTTGGCTTACCGCTGCTGCTGCTGAATTTTATTCCGGGTATTGGCTCGATTTTTGTTACTTTGGGATGGATTGCTTTGGGTGCGACTTTGGTTTGTTTCGACTTTCTCGACGCGCCTTTAGAGAGAAGGCGCAAAACTTTTCAAGAGAAGTTCGAGATAATTCGAGAAAGTTTGCCGGCTAGCGGGAGTTTTGGTTTGGTATGTTTGGGTTTGGTGAGTATTCCGCTGTTAAATTTGCTGGCAATTCCGCTGTGCGTGACGGCGGGAACGCTGTTTTTTTGCGATCGAATTTGGCCCCGCCACTTTGCAGCAGAGGAGAAAGGTGTCGGACAAGATACTAACCTTGCTAATTCAAATATTCCTTAATCCCAAATAAACTGAGTTTTTCATTGAGTTTGCAGGCTGCGATCGGGTATTTTCGCACAATTGATACTAAATCCAGGTTATTCATCCCCTTTATAAATCCTCTGTCTAGATCCACAGTCTTTGCGATTGCTTCGCTTAGGCTCGCAATGACAATAAAGAGATAATAAAGAGGGTATAAGATTAGGATTTGGTATAACATCTTGGAGAATTCTCGATCGGCCGCAAGCAAGAAACCGGGTTTCTGGCTAAAAATGTTGGCTGTGATGCAAAGTATGAGCCAGAAACCCGGTTTCTGAGAATGGTGCCAGACCTCACCCACCCCCAGTTGCTGCGTCTGATAATATCAAAATTAGCGAACTATTCCTACTTTCTGACTGCTGTTTTTTGCTGCATTCTTCGTGGAAGTTCGCGCGATTACAAACGGATTTAAAAACAACCAGCTAATAAAGAAAAAAGACGCTGTAAATAGCTGGACAATATCGATCGCAGATAAGTATCCGTCCGCCAAAAGCGCAATACTTCTATCTGTCAAGCCGAATATCCAAGCCGTAATACCGAACAGCCAAATGCCTTTTTGAAGCACTGGCAAAAATGTTGTATCTTTAGAGTTTTGCTGCTCGTTCATTAATTTGGCCCTTGCTTGTAAAGAATCCGGTCAAATGTCGCACCCCAAGGACTTCAAGGATGTTTGGCGCTTTCCCTCATTTCCATTGTTACCTATATGTTAAGAAATATTTCCCAGCTTGACAACTGGCCCCCGGAAGTATTTGCACATCTATCTCAAAAGTTAGTTGCAGGGCTGACAAAGAGTTATTTTTGCTACAAAAACTAGGTTCCTATTAAGTAAGTCAGCCTAATTAAACGCAAGTCCAAAGAGGATTATCGCTGGGAAGACTGCAATGTCGCGTCCTTTTTTCCTGAAACAGCAAGATTAGCAGAGAGACAGCATTGCCGCGTCCTTTTTTTTCAGAAACAGGATTGCTGGGGAGACGGCATTCCCCAGAAACCGCAGGATTGCTAGGGAAACGGCATTGCCGTGTCTTTACTGATTGGCATCTGTGGCGACTCTTGATATAGTTAGTCACAGACTAGCTTTATTTTCGATGTTTCGATTTCTGATTTTCTCTTGAAAAATTAGAGAGTAGCGATCGATCGCGCATTTGAAGTTAGCCAGCAGTTGCATTCTTTTTGGCAACGGATACAAAACAGCGAGTGCGCCAGCTATGTTATTTAACAGTATTGAATTTTTAGTATTTTTCGCGATCGTTTTTGCTCTGTATTATTTTCCCCCGTTTCAAAAATTTCAAGTTCCCATTTTAATTATTGCTAGTTTAATATTTTACAGTTGGAGCGCGCCCGCACTGGTACTGATTTTGCTGCTGTCAATTCTTGTCAACACCACGACAAGCTTTCAGGTGGCCCGGATTAATGACAAAAAACAGCGATTTTTGTGGGCGACAGTAGGCGTAGTTCTCAATTTATTAATTTTGAGCTTGTTTAAATACGCAGCTTTGTTAACTGACTTTGTGGCGGATGTGTTTAACATTGCTCGATCGCAAGGAAGTATTGCTTATTTATTTTTAACATTGCCGCTGCCGATCGGGATTTCTTTTTACACGTTTGAAGGCATCAGTTTAATCGTAGATGTTTTGACTCAAAAAGACAAAGCCGAAACAGAATTGCCGCCAGTTGGCGTCTCTCCAAATTTTACAGAACACCTGTTAAACACTACATTTTTTATTAGCTTTTTCCCCAACTTGCTCTCAGGACCAATTTTAAAATCCAAAACATTATATCCCCAGATTGCTCCCAAATATTTAAAAGAAATTCCGGTAAATTTTGTATTTCGATCGCTCGTTGTCGGCTACTTCTTAAAAATGGTAATTGCTGATAACTTAAAAGACTATACATTCTGGATCAGCTTTCCCTACTACCAAGGATTTGGTACGCTGACCAACCTGACGCTGCTGTTCGGTTATTCGATGCAAATCTTCGCCGATTTTGCCGGTTACTCATTAATTGCGATCGGTTTTGCAGCGGCTTTAGGCTACACAATTCCCGACAACTTCAACTTTCCCTACATCTCCCGTTCCCTTTCCGAATTCTGGAGGAGATGGCACATTTCCCTATCAACTTGGCTGAGAGATTACCTCTACTTTCCCCTCGGCGGAAATCGCAAAGGAAAAATCCGAACTTATTTTAACTTAATGGCAGTTATGACCTTAGGCGGTTTGTGGCACGGTGCTGCTTGGAGTTATGCAGTTTGGGGAATTTATCACGGATTTGGATTAGCAGTAGAACGCTTTTTCGGTTTTGATAAATCCAAAAATAAATCGCAAGAATCCAATCCGACAGCAACTAAACCCATCTGGCTGCAATTTTTATTTGACAGCATCAGCGTATTGGGAATTTTCGCTTTTGTTTCCTTGGGATGGCTGCTATTCAAACTGCCAAAATTTGAAGAAGCCGTTGATTTTGTAGTTTCCGTATTTCGCAATTATCAGGTGAGGCCGGGTTGGAGTCACATTATCCCGACAATGATTTTTGCGATTCCTCCCGTCATTTATCACATTCCGCACTTTCCCACTTGGCAAAATTTGCTGAAACCGGATGCAGCTAAAAATGGTAAAAAAGTCTGGAATATTTATCAAGATTTAGCATTAGGAATTATGCTAGCGATGATTTTCCTCAACAGCGGCAGCTCGAAACAATTTATTTATTTCCAATTCTAAAAGGTGTGCTATGTTTGTAAAATTTCAAGTTCGATCGATCCTGCGCCCGATCCTGATTTTCTTGTTTGTCATGAGTTTTTATCAAGTGCTGGTAAGTGGCGGAGTCGTACCTGCTGCTGAAGGAGCTAGCTTGATTCAAAATAATATTGTCAAAGCTCAAAGGTATGTATATCAAAATAGCTCCGACCTAAAAATGGTAATGTTAGGCAGTTCTCTGGCTGCTAACATTAAAGTCCGGGATATTGGAGAAGGTGTCAAGAGCATAGCTTTGGGAGGAGGAGCCAGCCAAACGGGTTTGGAAATAGTTAGAAGAAGTAGCAACAAGCCCGCGATCGTTTTGGTAGAAATGAACGATACTATTGTTCGCAAAATCGATGCAGATTTAATTAATTCATTGTATCATCCGATTTTTTATTGGCTGCGCAAGTATTTGCCGATAATGAGAGAAGAGTACCGTCCAGTTAGCGTGTTTATCGACTATTTAAAAAAGCGATCGCAGCCAGAGAACCAGCTTTCTAAAGCAGAATTAGACCAGTCAGAACCGCGCTATCTTACCCCTGAATTATCGCGCAAAGGCATTCAAATGGCCGTAGATGTGGAAAACCAACCTTTGTCTGCTAAAGATATCGAAACGATGAAACAAGAAGCTAATTCGATCCAAAAGCAAATTGCAGAAATCAAGAATAATACTGGAGCAAAAGTAGTTTTATTTACGATACCGCAAGAATCGCGAGTTGACGCTCAAATCAGGAGAAAGCAAGTCCGAGAATTGATGAAACAACTGTTTCCGCCTGACAGTTTTGAATGGTTAGTACCTCCTCCAGCACGAGAGTGGCGTACCAATGATGGTATCCACTTAATCCGCAGTGATGCTAGAGATTTTGCCCAATTTTTGAGGGACAAATTATTGAATTGAAATTTAAAATGCTTTTTGTCAAGCAGGGATCGATCGCGAGATCCCGACGCTCGCACTACAACTATCAATCGCGAGCGAGATCCCGACGCTCGCACTATAACTCTCAACTATCAACTCTCAACTATTTACCGCCCCGCGATTCTCAACCCATCTCTAAAATGAGATATTGTCGCAATTACCGCTATGGAAAAATAGAAAATTCTCAACAACCAAAAACAGATCCGCATTGCCCAAGTAACAACAGTTGGATAAATACCCGTCAACTGCACGAATCTCGAATTAACTTTTTTTTCAAAACTATCGAGGTCTTTCATTTCCTCCTGTTTTGTGGGAATCACGGGAAACTGAGCCGTATAAATATAATAACCCAGAAACCCATTAGCACGAACTTTTTGACTTAAAAATGAGTTAGTAATAATTTGCGTTTCGGCCGGTGATAAATTATCTTTTTCCGCTACTTTATCGAGCCACAAACTGTATCTCACCAGCGGCGTACTCATAAAGACTAACGGCACTATAGGTATCAGCAATGCCGCACTAATTTGGCGGCCGAACTTAGGGGGTAAAAGCTTCGTACCCACGCCAAATCCCATACCGATAAAAGCAAAGACTAATATATTTAACAGCTCAATAATTTCGATGCCACGCAACAAATCGCCGATGATAAAAATTGTATACAGCGCTCGATCGGCCAACTGCACCGCCACAAATTTAATCATCACTGAAATGCCCACGATCGCCACTGCACTAACCAGATAGCCGATGCTGCCGAAAAAGTACAGTAAAATGAAACGGGCTTGTTTTAATGATTGCTGCATGAAACTACTCTTTAAGTGAAAGGTTAGGAGTTGGTTTGACAAGTTCTCGCGCCGCCGCCTTGGCGACTTTTGCGATTCGTTCCTTTACAACACCCTCTCCAACAGCATTTTGTGCCGATCGACCTTTGCTGTCGCTACCCAACCATAAAAGATACTCGATATTACCGGCCGGGCCAAGTAAAGGCGACCACGTTAAGCCGCGTTCCTCCCATCCCAAAGCAACGGCTGCTTCGAGCACTTGCACGATAGCATCAGCTTGCGCCTCGGTGTCGCGTACCACACCTTTTTTGCCCACTCGATCGCGCCCTACTTCAAACTGCGGCTTGACCAACAATACCACTTCCCGAGGCGCAGCCAGCAAATCCCACAGTGCAGGTAACACCTTAGTCAGGGAAATAAACGACAAATCCAAAACTCCCAAATCCGCATAAACTCCATCCGTTGAGATTTGGGCCAACTCTTGGTTCTGCTGGGTCAAAATTGATTGAAGTGAATTTCCGTAAACATCAGCAGCCGTCATGTAGCGTAAATTTGCGCGTTCCTTCAAAACTACCCTCGAGTCGTTGCGCAGACCCCAATCTACTTGACCGTAACCGACATCTATACCGTAAACTTTAGCAGCCCCTGCTTGCAGCAAACAGTCAGTAAAACCCCCCGTGGAAATACCGCCATCAAGACAAATTCTGCCCGTTACGGAAATCCCAAACTCTTCTAAAGCTTTGGCTAATTTTTCGCCACCTCTAGAAACATAGCGCGATCGGGCTGCGATTTGAATTTTCGCTGCAATATCGATCTCCGTGCCCGGTTTGTCAACTACCTGCTGGTTAACTGTAACTTTTCCAGCACGAATCAAACCCTGAGCTTGCTGTCTGGAAGCGCACAAATTCAGGTCTGTCAATAAAGTATCGAGTCGCTGTTTTACCACAGTCTTAAATTAGTCTTAAATTTATACCGATCGAGTTGCAAGACTCTACCAGATTAGCACTGCGTAAAAACCGAGATGGTGGCGCTGCAGGCATTTTGCCAGTCGCCAGTAGCAACTCGATCGCGCATCGTTTTATTGCTGGGGCTTTTCAGCATTGAGGGCGATCGACCGTACCTGAAATCTAGTGACTGCGATCGCACTTCTCCTTTACTTTTATCACACATACACATCAGTAGAATCACATAAAAGTTTTGCTAAATAGCACAATATGTATTTAGAGGTAAAAACTCAACCAATACATTACTGCTATTCAGTTATGAAAAACGTTAACTTTCCTATCAAGAATTCCCGCCACAGCCAAGAAAACCCGATCGCGATCGTCAGTGGCGACCTCATCCACATCATTTATCCCAACGGCGAAATAGAAGCAGCAACACTAGAACAAATCGACCGCCGCCAAACCAAAGCAGCCCTCGATAAATGCCTCGTCTGGGGACGGATCGGCGAACTTTAACCCGTAAACTGCTTTTCGGCCGTGATGCCAAACAATTGAATTGCGAGTCCGCTACAACAGTACAGGTAAAATATTTACCGCTGAATTCTCACTCTCGATCGTCTTAATTTAGAGCGCGTAAATTGCCAGTTATACTGAGAACTGTGTAAATTCTCACCCACCTATAACTGTAATGATTTTTCAAGCTTGCTATATCCCCTGAAGGGGGCGGACGATCGACGAAAAATACCTAAAAACCAGGTCTTACAATCTCTTCAAGCCTGTTTGAACTACCCGATCTACTTCTGGGAATATTGTCGATCTACTATTTGTTATTGTCAAAAAACTAAAAGTTTATTTTTGTTTGTGCCTCAATGTTCAAAGTAAAATCCGAATCACCCAAAAGCTTAATCGATCGGCTTTCTTCTTTCTTCATTCTGCCTGGTGACAACTATCAACTATCAACTATCAACTCTCAACTATCAACTCTCAACTCTCAACTCTCAACTCTTCCTTCTTCCCCCGACAGTTGATGGTGAGTCAATCAATTCTCTAACAGCGGACAGACCTATCACGTTGCCAAGCAGAAAACTCGATCGACTCTTTACCTATCAACCGTCAACAGCTTTAAATATCTTTTTCGCCCAATTCGCGAATCATATAATCAAACGGCTGTTCCAAAGCAGCACTCCATTGCAAGCCTGCTGATTCCACTTGAGCCTTCACGATATCCTTGAGAATACCAATTCCCAAAACCGTAGGACCGATGGGCACGCTCAGAGAATTGTAAGTTTCCCTCAATCCTTGAAGCACTCGCTCATCCAGCACGTCATTATTTCCCGCTACCAATGCGTAAGTCGCATAGCGCAAGTAATAGTCCAAATCCCGCAGACAAGCCGCATAGCGGCGAGTCGTGTAGGCATTGCCACCGGGACGGATCAGTTCCGGCTGTTCTGCAAATAGCTGTATTCCAGCCTGCTTGACAATTGCAGCAGCATTGCTATTAATCGCTGCCGCTGCTTGCACTCGTGCCGTACCCGTGGCAAAGTAAGACTTCAACCGATCGATACCATCTCGGTCTAAATACTTACCCGCCACATCGTAATTTTCAATCAGGCTTGTTACTGCATCCCGCATCAGTTTCTCTCCTAAAAATCTTTATGAATACTTTGCTATCTCAGACAGACTGCCTATTGTAGACTACTACAAATCAGCGTTGTATTAAGATTTTCGACTCTCAATTGCGAATCGAGGTGTCAAAAACGCTGAACGCAGGAGGTCCTTGGCATCCCTCAAAATTTGGCTCTTGTGCCACTGCGCGATCGTCCCAGACTTGTTGGGTTCTATTACCTACAAGTGGCAAAAATTCTGTATCTGTCGATACAGAATTGCAACTGGCAAATGCCTAGGATCGCGCAGACGATCCAAAAACTGCGCCCGTCAGATAATTAACATACGCAACTAACCTAAGGAGTAAGTCATGTTCCAGACGGCCAAAGAGGCTTTAACCTACATTCAAGAAAATAACATCCAAATCGTTGACCTCAAATTCATCGATATGCCGGGGATTTGGCAGCATCTCTCGCTGTTCCACAACCAAATCGATGAAACTTCCTTCACAGACGGCGTACCCTTCGACGGTTCCAGCATCAGAGGCTGGAAAGCCATCAACGAGTCGGACATGACAATGGTAATCGATCCCACCACTGCTTGGATCGATCCGTTCATGGCAGAACCTACCCTCAGTTTCATTTGCAGCATCAAAGAACCCCGTACCGGGGAACCTTACAGCCGCTGTCCCCGGACGATCGCCCAAAAAGCAGTAGACTACTTAATCTCCACCGGTCTGGGCGATACAGTATTCTTCGGCCCGGAAGCAGAATTCTTCATTTTTGACGACGTTCGCTTCGACCAAACCCAAAACACCGGTTACTACTATGTAGATTCGATCGAAGGTCGTTGGAATTCCGGCAAAGAAGAAGCAGGTGGCAACCTCGGCTACAAACCGCGTTACAAAGAAGGTTATTTCCCCGTTTCGCCGACTGATACCTCTCAGGATATGCGGACGGAAATGCTGCTAACAATGGCAAAATGCGGCGTACCCATCGAAAAACACCACCATGAAGTTGCTACCGGCGGCCAGTGCGAACTCGGTTTCCGCTTTGCAACATTGGTACAAGCAGCAGACTATTTGCTGACTTACAAATACGTCATCAAAAACGTCGGCAAAAAATACGGCAAAACCATCACCTTCATGCCCAAACCGCTGTTCAACGACAACGGTTCCGGAATGCACGTCCACCAATCGATTTGGAAAGACGGCCAGCCCCTATTTGCGGGTGACAAATACGCCGGTTTCAGCCAAATGGGACTGCATTACATCGGTGGCATTCTCAAACACGCCCCCGCGCTTTTGGC
>JBOFTL010000504.1:0-4305 GCA_051652045.1 Microcoleus sp.
CTTGTTCGATGGCTGTGGGTGCGGGCTGTTTTAACTCTACGGAACCTGGGGCAAAAGTTGCAAGAAGTTCGGTGAGGGAAATTTGCAAGGCGTTACTGATTTTGAGCAGGATGTCGGCTGGGGTTTGCAGGGCTAAGCCGTTGCACAGGCGGCACAGTTGCAGTTCGGAAACTCCGGCTTTTTGACTGAGTTCTCTTTCGCTCTCAAGTCCTGCTTGCTGCATCAGGCGTTGCAATTGGCGAGCGTAATTTGAACTGTTGGCGGCCATAAAAAAACGCTCCCGATTAATCGCTGAAATCTATACAATCTTAAACTATCGTATCGATCGAAAAAGCGAGCATCAAGCCCGCTTCACGATAGTTTTACCAAATATTAAGGATTATCAGTCATTAGTTGTTAGTCATTAGTTATTTAGTCGTTAGCCAACAGAGAAACAACTCTCAACTCTCAACTCTTAACTGTTTAAGGTTGTTGGGGACTCATCTCGCAGCTACTTTTTCGGGTGTCGCAGGGGCAACAGTTGTTGCCGAACCTTGCAGGTGGGCTTCGAGGAACCACAGACGTTTGTCAATTGCCCGCGAGACTTCGGTGTACAAGTCTGCTGTGTCGGCGTCGCCGAGTTCGGCTGCTTTGTCGATGGCGACTCGCAGGTGTTGCGCGTAGGGTGCGTAGCGATCGGCCAAAGCAGTAACGTATTCTTTGCCATCTACAATGTCAAAGGGAAATTCTGGCAAAATCGAATCGGCTGCTGCAACGCGGGCAGTTCCTACAGCAAAACCGCCCAAAGCAGTTACCCGTTCGGCAACCAAATCTACGTATTCTTCGAGTTCTGTTGCCATTTCGTCAAACAGTTCGTGCAACTGGTAGAAGTCCATGCCTTTGACATTCCAGTGGGCTTGCTTGACTTGGGTTTTTAAGTCCAAAGTTGTTGCTAGCGTGGCGTTAAGCAGCCCTGCTATTTCGGCACGGGTGTCGGCTGGCATCGCGATGCGGGTGGGGTACAGTTTTTGTTTGTAATTGTTGGAGCTCATAGTTTTGTAGGTTGTTAGTATTGAAGGTCGATCGAATATCTTGGGCAACTCAGGCAGATTGAGCATTCAGAATTTTGCTTGGGACTTACGCGCGGGTGGTGATAAACCAGGTTGCTTCGTAAAATCTTTCGTTGAGAATCTGAGATTTTTCCTCTAAACCCGGTTTCTTTCCTAGGACTTACGCACTCGCAACACAAAATTGGTCTTTGCGATTACTTCGCTTCTCGTGAGTAATGACATAAAATCGTGTTCCTTGCGTAAGTCCTGTTTGTGTAAGTCCTGTTGCTGTGCTTTTGCCGAATGCTGGCTGCAAGTTCAGGCTAGGTGCATTTGCAATACGGCACGGGGAGCTCGGCGGATTTTGCAGCGAATGGTTTCTAAACCGAGGCGCTGGCAAGCTTCGTACCGGTGGCATCCGGAAAATCCGTAATAATGACCATCTACTTCTAGCACGTCGATGGGTTCGTTTAAACCTACCTCACGGATAGATTCCATGAGGGCGGCTACTTTGGTTTGGTCGTTGACTCGCGGCAGGGGGCGGCGAATCTGGTTGAGAGGTATCTCTGCTATCCTCATTGCTTGCTGTTCTTGCTCTTGTTACTTAATCATACTCGTAATGACTTCGACTTGGCAAGAAAAATTGCAGGGATTACCGAACAACTCAGAAGTTTTGAGGGAGTAGGGGCGGTGCCCCCGTACCCGCCCCGAGAGTTTTGAGTAGGGGCGGTGGGGTGGAAATTTAGTTAGTCTTGGGTGCACAGACAGTCAGAAACCGGGTTTCCTCATAAATTTTTTGTTGGGAATCTGAGATTTTTCCAAGAAACCCGGTTTCTTTGTGTAAGTCCTGTATGTACTGGCTTGAAATGGTTGTCCGATTTTGTTCAGTATTTATAGGGTGCCAGTGGCTTACACTTTCACCCACAAAGCCAGTCCGCCGCCTCTGCCGCGAGCGGCAATTATGTCATTTTCTATTAAAAAATAGGTAAAGAATGCCTGTTGACCCACACTTAAACTAAAAAATTCATTTTCGCGCGCTTCGCCGCCCCGAATAAATCCCCGATATACATTTTTACCCAACAATTTTACAGTAATTCGGGTAAAATCAAAAGCTAAAATATTGTTGGGCAAAAACTTAGTCGGTCCGGAAAGAGTAAGTTCGATCGCCCCTACTGTAACTGAATTTTCCACGTTACCAGTTTCACTATTTGCTGCTTCAGAAACTGTTTCTGCTGGTGAATAAGTAATTTGAATTTTTGCCACCCACTCGGGGATGTAACGCCCCGCGCCTAACACGATTCCTGCTTTTTGTCGAGTTTTTTTCGTGCCGGTGATGAAGCACAACCGCCAGGTGCCGATTAATTGCTGGAAAGAATGGCGAATTTTACTTTTTTTTGCGTTTTTTTCAGTTGCTAAAAGGGCTGTGACTACGATGTTGGGAGATGGTTTGGGATTCGATCGAGCTGCTCGATCGAGAGTTGATATGTCTTCCATTTGATTTGCGATCTGGAAATAAAGTTTACGAACTATCAATTGTCAATTGTCAACTGTCAATTGTCAACTATCGAGGGCGGGAAGAGTAACGGTAATTGCGGTTCCTCGATCGAGTTGGCTGTCTATATGGATTTGACCTTTGTGATTTTCGACGATGGCTTTGGCTATGGCTAATCCTAAACCGGAACCGGTGCTGTTGCGGTGGGTGCGGGCGGGATCGGCGCGATAGAATCGATCGAATATGTGCGGTAATGCTTCGGAGGAAATTCCGATGCCGGTATCTGTTACTTTTACTTGCAAAACAGGATGGGATAATTGCGAGTTTCTCTTGTTTTTCACTGCGAGTTCTAGTTCGATCGCAATTTCGCCTCCCGATGGTGTATACTGTACGGAATTGCTGACAAGATTGGTAAATAATCTGGCTAATCGATCCCAATCTCCCAAAATTGTAAAGTTTGCTTCGCCACCGGGCGGATCGATTATTTCTAAAGATAAAGATAGATTTTGACTGGTGGCAATCGCGAGTTGTTCTTCGATTACTTCCATCAACAAAGCGTCGAGATGAACTTCAACCCATTCTTGCTTAATAATACCGCTATCTTGCCTCGCTAAA
The DNA here is from genome assembly GCA_051652045.1 of Microcoleus sp. Taxonomy (GTDB): domain Bacteria; phylum Cyanobacteriota; class Cyanobacteriia; order Cyanobacteriales; family Microcoleaceae; genus Microcoleus. The sequence continues at coordinate 3,136 of JBOFTL010000504.1, forward strand.
AACAGTAAATCTTCCACCAAACGCCCCAAACGGCGAGTCAGGCGTTCGATAACTTGCAGTTGTTGGTATTGCTGCGGTTCGATATCCGGTTCCGCTAAAGCAACTTGCACGTTAGTTTGAATAGTGGCGATCGGATTTCTTAATTCGTGTGAAGCATCGGCGGTAAACTGTTTGAGACGCCCGTAAGATTCTCGGATCGGTTTCATAGCTAATCCTGACAGCAACCAGCCAATTGCTGCGACGCAAATCAAAGTTAAACTCGCACCTAAAATCAAATCTAAAATTAATTGGCGGATCGGTTTTGTCACCTCAAACCAAGGATGGCTGACTCGCAAATATCCTAAAACTTGACGGCCGATTTCCACTCGCTGCGTCACTTGTCTTAAAGAATAGTTTTGAATTGTTCGAGTGCTCACCAGTTTTGTCGAAATACGATTGGTATTTTTAGCGATCGACTCGATGTTACTTAAGTCTCGATCGCCCTCCAAACTTGCATTAAAAGTGCGATCGAAATCTTTGCTTTTTCCTGTCTCAATCTGCTGCGTTTCTGCGGTTAAATTCTCCTTCTCTGTTTCATCTGAAAACCGAGACTTTTCCGCATCTATCCGCAGATCGGTATTCAAATTTGTTTCGTTATTTCCCGTTTCATTTCCTTTCTCAAACCGTAACTGATGGTTCACCCAAACTGTTTCTCCAACGCGATTAGCATGAATCGGTACATTTAGCGGTTCTGAAAAAGTAGACCACAGTAATTCGCCCGTAGGATTGAACCATTCTAAATCTATGTGATCGTCGTCTACTGCATCACTACTGTCTCGAAAACTAGCTTGAATATTTACTTGAAATTTAGTTCCTGACAAAATGTCAGCCGCAGATAGCGGTTTTTTGATAGGTTCGATTACGAGCGATCTCTCTACTATTTCTACTACGTGATTGAGGGTGTCGTCAATGCGATCGATTAAGGTATTGCGGACATAGAAATAGAATCCTGTTGCAAATAACAGTAACAGCACGGCAGTAACGGCAGTATACCAAATAGCGAGACGGCGGCGAGTAGTTTGAAACATAATGAAGGAAGAAGGAAGAAGGAAGAAGGAAGAAGGAAGAGGGAAGAAGGAAGAGGGAAGAGGGAAGAAGGAAGAGGGAAGAAGGAAGAAGGAAGAGGGAAGA
>JBOFTL010000505.1:0-4058 GCA_051652045.1 Microcoleus sp.
ACATCTAAATGTTCGATCGAATTTGAGGTTTTCCGGACAAAACCAAGCTCTGCTGGAATTAATTTGGCGCTGAAGTTGTCCGGCGACATTGTAAGGGCGATCGCCCCCACCGCTAAACTGCTAGCGAATACCCAACAAATTAACATCATGCGATTTTAGATTTTAGATTTTAGATTTTAGATTTATTTTATATTTTAGATTATTTTGAGATTTTCTATTGGGGATTGATTGGCTATTTAAGAAATATTCGCAAACGATATTGTCGATTTTAGATTTTAGATTTATTTTAGATTTTAGATTATTTTGAAATTTTCTATTGGGTATTAATTGGCGATTTGTACTCTAACTAAAAAGAGTTTAGATTTTTTCCAAAATCTAAACTCTTTTCAATTGCTAGCTCGCTAAATATTCTCGGACTTGAGCTTGACGCCGCCGGAGGTGAGCTAGGGCTTGATGTTCTAGCTGTCGCACCCTTTCACGACTGAGATTTAACCGTTCTCCGACTTTCGCCAGGGACATTTCGTTGCCGTCTTCCATACCGAAACGGAGGCTAATTACTTCTCGCTGTTGCGGTGTCAATTCCGACATCAAAGTGTCGAGGTCTTGGCGCAACAATTCGGAAGTAATGTAATTGTCAGGAGATGCGCTTTCGTCTTCTAGGAGTTCTTGCAGTTCGGTATCTTGGTTGTCTCCTACCCGCAAGTCCAAAGAAACTGGATGCCTTGCCATCAACAGGTATTCCCGAATTTGAGAAGGTTGCAGTTCCAGGGCGGTGGCAATTTCTGCAGGGGAAGGAGAGCGTCCCAACTGCTGGGTGAGCTCCCGCTGTACTTTTTTGATTTTATTGAGTTTTTCGGTAATGTGAATGGGCAGACGGATCGTCCGGGCGTGCTGCGCGATCGCGCGCGTAATTGCTTGCCGAATCCACCAGTACGCATAGGTGGAAAACTTGTATCCCCGCATCGGGTCAAATTTTTCGACTCCCCTCTCCAAACCGAGGGTGCCTTCTTGAATTAAATCCAAGAATTCCATGTTGCGTTTCTGGTATTTTTTGGCGATCGCAACTACTAGCCGCAAATTCGCTTCAATCATCTTTTGCTTGGCCCGGTGTCCTAACTGCAGCACCCGAGTCAGTTCAGCTTCACTCAACTCCATTTCGGCGGCCCACTCGCTATGAGTCGGTTCCCGATCCCACTGAACGGCAAGTTGTTGTTTGGCTTCGATTAATTTCATCATTTGCTGCACTTGTTTCCCGAAAACAATCTCTTGTTCGCGGGTGAGCAGCGGCACTCGACCGATCTCGTGTAGATAGGTACGTACCGTATCCGTAGAGGAGTATGGCCGGGTGCCCATGCGATCGGATTTAGCTGTTTTGGTTTTGGAGGTTGTTGTAGACATGGGTGAGTATTGCACTCCTTTTACAGATAAAAAGTTGGTCATACCCTGTCCCGCTTGGAGAAGCGGGATACAGACGGCAACAGGGGGAGGTGTTTTCCTCCTGTTTCTCGGTATCGATCGGTAGAAGCTTTTTGTTGTTGGATTACTCTTGAACTGGCTTTTTTCGCAATCCGGCTCGGTTGTTATTTACTTGCTAGCTTTAACGGCTGGTTCCACGCGAAGTGAAGCAATAGTTTACTTTTCTCAAATTTATTACAAATTTTGAGGTTCGTAAAGGGTAAAAACCTCTATCTTAAGGTTAACTTTTCTACAGATTTCCTTAAGCTTTTAGAATCCCTGTTAGTTTTAACTGCAACTTTGACTTCGCAATACTCATGCAAACAGACTCATGCAAAAAAAGAGCTTCCTTTTGCTCCCTACATACATCATGGCTTGAAATTTTGATGCTGCCTAGATGCTGCGATGTGAGATAACCGAACTGGATTGCCGTACTGGAAGGAAGAAGGAAGAAGAAAAAAGGAAGAGGGAAGAGGGGAGAAGGCAGAAGGTAGACGGCAAACGGCAGAAGTAAGCTGTGATTTATAATTGCACAAATTTATTGACATTTTTGCTAAATGTGATAATGATTTTTTGGGTTGAACTATGCCACCTGGCTTAACAATACTTAACTTGTTGGGGATTTGGCGATCTAACTGGAGGATAGGGGGTGAGAACCCCGAGGGGAAAAGCTCCTTTATTCCTGCTTTGAGGTAATTTTATTTAACTGCCGATCGCCCTTAATAACTAACATTAACTAAAGCCAAAATAATCAAAATTAGATTTAGCGATTTAGATCCTATGTTCTATCGGGTGGATTTATCTGAAAGGTTTTGTTAGCTTAGTCGGTGTTTAGTAATCTTGACGAACCCCGCCTAAAAATCCAGGAAATTGTGGCATCTTTCACCGATTTTCAGTTATGATATCGCACCCGATGCGATCTTCAGGCTTGTAGTTAGGACTTCAGTCCGCTTTATTTTGCAGCATTTAGTCCTAACTGCAAACAGTTCTTTACCTCTGTCGATCGACCGCAGGTCATAGAATTTAGATATTGTTGTCGCGTTCGATCGCAGATATCCTGTTCCTTGTTGCTTCTTCCTTCTGCTATAATGTATTATTTGGCACTCGCTTGCAGCGTTCGATAGTGCATTTTACAAATCAATTGAAAATTCAATTATGTCTAAGGTACAGTTGCTAGTTCTCAGTTCTTGTGCTTCGGGTTTCGGACTTTGCTCGGTGATTTTTGCAATATTTAGAATAACTTCTGGGCTGTCGTGGGCGTCTTTTTTTACTTTGATTTTAACTTTAGCTTTTTTTGCAATTAACCTGATATTTGCTTTGCATTACTATGCAGCAGTTGTCCGGCAGTTGAGAATTAAAGGTAAAAAAAGAGCTAGAATTTAAGGAGATCCTCTAATTACTTATTACTCTGGAGGTGCGATCGTGGTTATTGCTTCAACCAACCCGCCAAACCTTTCTCAAGATGCGACAAAGACTCACATCACCCTAGAGGAATATCTGGCGATCGAAGAAACCGCAGCAGAACGCCATGAATATTGTAACGGAGAAATTATCCCTATGTCAGGAGGTTCAGAAGTCCACAGCGCGATCGTCTGTAATTTGTTAATTTATTTGGGATTTTTGCTGAGAGACACGGATTTTCGCTTGTACAACACAGCACTTATTAATAATAATTCCGGCAAGCAACAAATATGGTGGCAATCTCCGAGTTTTCATTAGACGGAAAAGTTGCTTTAGTAACAGGATCGGGACGGGGTTTGGGGTTGGAGATTGCCAAATTACTTGCCGCATCGGGTGCGCGCGTTATCGTCAACGGGCGGAGTATTGAACCGCTCGATCGAGCAGTTGCAATTATTGAGTCAAGTGGCGGGTTCGCCTCTTCCTTACAATTTGACGTGACGGATGAAACTGGTGTCAAAAAAGCATTTGTGGAAATCCGAGAAAAATACAGTAGTTTAGATATTCTCGTCAATAATGTGGGAATGCGCGACCGTCGCGGATTTTTCGAGTTTGAAATGGATGCAGTGCGTCGGCTAATTCATGCCTATTTGATTTCAGCATTTAATTTGTCACGAGAAGTCGCACGGCTGATGGTAGAGAAGGGTGCAGGAATAATCATCAATATTACCTCAATAGCAGGGCAAATTGCAGGTGCAGGTGACGTGGTTTACACGACTGCAAAAGGAGAACTCGAATCTCTAACTTGCGCGCTGGCGGCAGAATTGGGAACTTTTGGCATTACCGTTAATGCGGTGGCTCCAGGTTTTTTTGCAACAGAAAGCAATTTAGATATTGTTGCTGATAGCAAAGTTTCTGAATGGTTAAAAAATCAAACTTCTCTCGCTCGTTGGGGAACACCACAAGAAATTGCGGGTGCTGTTGTCTTCTTTACTTCGCCCGCAGCATCTTACATCACGGGGGCGGTTTTGGCAGTTGATGGTGGCTATCTTGCTCATTTCTGATACTATAGCAACCGCCAAGGCGGTTAGGATGCAAGATGTAGAACATCTTCGATCGCATCACGTAAACAATCAAACCGATATAATTGTTTGCGGATGCGACTTTTGAGCCAAGACCAGCATTTTTCAATTCTGTTCAAATCT
>JBOFTL010000506.1:0-3865 GCA_051652045.1 Microcoleus sp.
AGATAGTTCCTGTTGGGGTAGAGAGCGATGTTAAATTACCCAATGTTGATGGATTGAAATACCAACAAAAACAAGTAGATCCTGCTGCTTATCAAAATAATGAGCTGATGTTGGTAAAATTGCGTTATAAAGCACCTAACTCCACCAATTCTCAATTGATTCAAGGTACGGTGGCGGACAAAGATGCGCGACTGGAAAATGCTTCTGATAACTTGAAGTTTGCAGCAGCGGTTGCTGGATACGGGATGCTGTTGGGGGATTCTGAATATAAAGGACAGGCAAGTTTCGAGCAGGTTTTGCAGCTAGCAAATCAGTCAAGAAATGTGGATTTGGATGGTTATCGCGCTGAGTTCGTAAGTTTAGTAGAAAAGAGCAAACAACTGAAAAGTAAAAGTTAATGATGTCATATTCAGTTAGTTAGTAGTGCGGGCTTATACTAAGAACTGTATCGATCGTGAGTAATCGATCGGATAGTGGACTGAAGTCCATACTACGAACTGCGATCCCCCATCCAACTTGGGAAGGATGCTTAAGATTGTCAATTATTGGCAGATGTTTCTGGTGCAGCGATCTCTTGCAGGAATAATGGTTAATTGACCGGATATGATATGATAAGTATATGGATCGGGCAGGATACAATACAGTTCAGATCGGGTAGTCGGTACGTTTTAAAACGGTGAAAAACAGACTCTGCGATTGCTTCGTTCATCGCAATGACAACTACTAACAGCAACTGTATTGGATCGGGATATCAAATCGCAAATCCCAAATCTCCCAATCCCAAATCTCCCAATCTAAAATCTAAAATCAAATGACCGATCGCCCTTCCGTCAATTCAGATGAAACATCCGGCAATCACCAAGGTCAACTAAATACTAGCAGCGATGTTTCCGGTCAAAATATGTCGGAAAACCGCCACCGAAAAGCCGAAGTTGTGTCCGAAGAAAAGCGCGATCGATCGGTCGATCGCCCGGCCGAACAGTTGCGACAAATGCTGGGTCGCCATCGGGGCGATCGGCAATTAATCTTACTGCAAGACTTTCCCGATCCTGATGCTCTTTCCAGTGCTTGGACTTACAAATTAATCGCGCAACAGTACGACATTCACTGCGATATTATCTACTCTGGTGCCCTCAGCCACCAAGAAAATATTACCTTGGTTAAATTAACCGGATTGCCGTTGCAGCGGTGGCCGATGGATGTTGCAAAAACTAAAGATTTATCGGTTTACCAAGGCTGTGTTTTGATTGACAATCAAGGCACGACTTGTCACTTAACAGAGCTAATTTTGGCGGCAGGAATTCCGATCGCGGCAGTTATCGACCACCACAGTTTGCAAGGGGAAATTGAGGCGGAGTTTGTCGATTTGCGACCTCACATCCGCGCTACAGCTACGATTTTGACGGAGTATTTGCAAGGGGGAATGCTAACTCTCGACGGCAGTATCAGCCATCACGTTAAGTGTGCCACAGCTTTGATGCACGGTTTGCGATCGGACACTAATGCACTGAGACAAGCTGAGGAAGCAGACTTTTTAGCAGCGGCTTATTTGAGTCGATTTTACGATCCGCAGTTGCTGAATGCCGTGTTACAATCTTCTCGTTCCAAATGGGTAATGGATGCGATCGAACGTTCTCTCAAACACCGCATCGTGAAAAACAATTTTTCGATCGCCGGTATCGGCTACCTCCGTTACGACGATCGCGATTCGATTCCTCAAGCAGCAGATTTTTTAGTAACAGAAGAGAACGTACATACAGCAGTTGTTTACGGTATCGTACACGATCGAGATGAGGAAATAGAAGTAATAATTGGCTCGTTACGAACTACTAAATTGACTCTCGATCCTGATGAATTTATTAAAGAAGCTTTCGGTCAAGATGCTCAAGGACGTTTTTTTGGCGGCGGTAGAAGTCAAGCTGGCGGTTTTGAAATTCCGGTAGGATTTCTTTCGGGCGGGAATGAAAACAGCGATTATGCTAGAATGAAATGGGAAGTTTTCGACGCTCAAATCAAGCAAAAATTGATGAGTTTAATCAGTCCTAACGATAATCCAGTGTACGATCGCTAAGTCGATTTGAGATTGGAGATTTTTTCCGATAAGGTTCGTAGTGAGGACTGAAGTCCTCACTCCGCTGCGAACTGAAGTCCTCACTACGAACACTTACGATCGCTCTTCACCGATCGCAAATCTCAAATCGCAAATCTAAAATTGCTGGGATTTCATCTCAAAAATGCGCTCGATCGTATCTTCAACAACTTTATCCGGTGTCGAAGCACCAGAAGTCACGCCGACTACAATTTCTCCCTCCGGCAACCAGTTTTCAGCTACCATCAAATCACTGCCTAAAGGCTTGTGTTCGATGCGATTTCCTGATAAAATGCGTTCCGCACAGTCGATGTGATAAGACGGAATTTTACGGTCGATCGCGATTTCTTGCAAATGCGTAGTATTGGAAGAATTAAAACCTCCAATTACCACCATCAAATCTAACTTTTCCTCAACCAAATTCAACATCGCATCTTGACGTTCTTGAGTCGCATCGCAAATCGTATTGAAACTCAAGAAATGTTCGTTCAACTTATCCGGTCCGAACTTCCGCATCATCGTCCGTTCAAACAACTTGCCAATTTGCTCCGTTTCACTTTTGAGCATAGTAGTTTGGTTGGCAATTCCAACTCTTTCTAAATCCTTATCCGGGTCGAAACCTGCCGAATAAGCTTTGCTAAATTTTGCCATAAATTCAGCGCGATCGCCCCCATTTAGGATATAATTGCTGACATATTCAGCTTGCTCCCAATTCAGTACCACCAAATATTTATCCGCAAAAGAACTCGTCGCCACAGTTTCTTCATGATTGTACTTGCCGTGAATAATTGAAGTGCAATCTTTCTTCTTGTGCTTCTCAACAGAATTCCAAACTTTAGAAACCCAAGGACAAGTTGTATCGACTATTTTGCAGCCCTTCTCGTTAAGCAACTGCATTTCCTGAACGCTGGCCCCAAAAGCAGGTAAAATCACCACATCGCCGGCACTGACAACAGTAAAATCTTTCTGCCCTTTCTCAACAGGAATAAAACCCACTTCCATATCAACCAAATGCTGGTTTACCGACGGATTGTGGATGATTTCATTAGTAATCCAAAGCCGTTCGGTAGGGAAATGCTGGCGAGTTTCATAAGCAATAGCTACAGCCCGTTCCACGCCCCAACAAAAACCAAAAGCCTCAGCCAGCCGGATCGTCACCCCGACCCGTGTTAGTCTGTAATTATTATCCCGAATTTGCTGGATCAAACTGCTTTGATAAGCCGTGCGCATTACGCCCGCAACTTCAGCTTCGTGACCGAAACCTTTGCGGTGGTAGTTTTCCGACTGTTGGAGCGATCGTTTAAAAGCTTTAGTATCCATGCGGTGTTTGTGTCAAATTAAGGTTAATTACTTTCAAATTTTGACATAAAGCAGTCCCAATGGATATGCAAAATCGGTTGCGCTGCGGTCACAACGACTTTAACCATGATATCTGGAGGAGTCGCCCTGTCTTTAGTTTCCCAAAAAACGCTGTTTCCCCAACAGGAAGTGTTGTTTGACAAGTCACTCTTAATTTCTGGAGGTGTCGCATTAGCTATTTTTTAATTACTGCGTCGCAACTCAGGACGAAAGTAGAGTTTAGGCTTTCGGCATTATAACACGATATCCGGCAGGAGCGATCGAGCGCGATTGCTGTCGTGTCGATCGCGCAATCCCAGTGTGAAGCAGTCCGAGATCGGGTATATTATTCCTATCTCCTGAGAATCAAATAGATCGATTGCCGCGCAAAAAACACCAAAAATTAAATGCACAAAATTCCTGTTACAGTCATCACCG
>JBOFTL010000507.1:0-6202 GCA_051652045.1 Microcoleus sp.
ACTTGCGCGCGCGGGGAGAAACAATGCTGCGGCCGTTTTGGCGGCTGACATTTTGCTGCAAGCCTCCAGAAGTTGCTGCTGCTGCGACGACGGGAGCGGCGGGAGCCGGGGCGGGAGCCGGGGCGGGAGCGGTGGCGGCTGCTCCTTGCTGCTGGGCGGCGGCGATTTCGGCTTCTGTTTCTGCTACTAGGGCGATCGCGGCTCCCACCGGAGCGACTTCACCTGCTTGTACGATAATTGTTGCTAAAAAGCCTTCATAGAAAGATTCTACATCCATGTCAGCTTTGTCGGATTCAACAACTACCACTGTTTCGCCTTTTTCTACTTTGTCTCCGGCTGATTTTACCCAGGAAACAATCTTACCCTCGGTCATGGTTGAACTGAGAGCCGGCATAAAAACTTCACGAATCATTTCTCACAAATCCTGAATAATAGTTGAGAGTTGAGAGTTGAGAGTTGAGAGTTGTAGGGTGCGCCGCCACCAACCATCCTAAATCTCGATCGACCATTTAGTAGCGACGCACCACAAGGTTGAGATTTGAGGGCATACAGGTTGACAGTGTGACAGTTGCCAAAAGCAGTAAGTAGTGCGGTAGGCAAAAAAACTCAGAGAGATCGCGGGGAGATTGCCCCTACAACAACCTCAACTCTGCTGTAATTGGCGATCGGCAATTAGTAGTTGACAGTTGACTGTTGACAGCATACAAGTTGACGTGCATGACAGTTGACAGTCGATCGTTGTCAATTGTCAATTGTCCATTGTAGGTTGTCCATTACCAATTACCAATTACCAATTACCAATTATCGCGTTTTAAATCTCGCCTCGAATTTCTTCGACCACACCGTCGCGGAGGAGAATTTCTACTTGCATTTTCTGAATCAAGTTTTCTCCGAGCCCGACAGTAAACGTGCCGTCGATTTGACCTTGATTTACTTCTTGTTCGAGGTCTAGTACCTGCACTTGCTGGAGCTGTTGCAGGCTTTGGTTTTTCTGTTCTAGAAGTTCGCTTTTCCTTTGATTCACCTGCAATTGAATGTTTTCTATTTGCTGCGTTACCTGCGGTCCGGGGGGTTGCAGGCTTTGGCGCTGGATTTCAGAAACCATCCGCTGCCCTTGCATTTCTAGCTGCTGCAACTGAGAATCTATTTGGTTGATTTGAGCTTGGAGTTGCTGTTGAGCTTCTTCTTTCCAGCGGGGAGTAACGACGACTTTCACGTTAATCGATCGTTTCAAGAGTAATTGCGGGGTGGACATAAAGTTGTTGTTTGTCAGTTGAGAATGAGGAATTGGGAATTGGGAATTGGGAATTGGGAATTGGGGATTGGATGCAGTCGAGCAAGTGTTAGTTGTTAACAGTTCCAGACGCAAGCATTCTATATGTAGGGTGCGCACTGCGCACCTTACGGGATGCTGCCGAGTGCTAGTTGCTAACAGTCGCGGATGCAAGCATTCCATATGTAGGGTGCGCACTGCGCACCTTACGGCTTTAGAATTGGATGCAATCCGATGCTAGTTGCTAATTATTCACAAGCGATCGGCCGTTAGTTTCCAATTTTCAATCTCCTGTCCCCACTCCCGATGCCCGATGCCGGGGTAATATTTTCAAAACATCCCGTCAATCATATCGCGGTAGTGTTCCGTCACAACCGGACGCTTGATTTTCAAGGTTTGAGTCAACATTCCATTCTCCATCGAAAAGGGCTCCTGAATCAGTCGGAACGGGCCGATGCGATCGTCCGCGCGGTATCCGGGTCGATTTTGCACCTCGCGGTTTAATTCTTTGCGAAATAAGTCTTGAATTGCCTTGCTATTCCAGTCAATTTCGTGTAATGGAGGGTTTTGTTCTGCCGCCCATTTTTCCAGGGCTTCTCGATTGGGGACGATTAGCGCGCCGACGGATTTTTGGTCTTGACCGACTAGCATGATTTGATCGATGTAGGGACTGCGGAGACAGGCGTCTTCAATGGGTTGGGGTTCGATGTTTTCGCCGTTGGTAAGGACGATCGTATCTTTTGCCCGCCCGGTTAATATCAGGTCGTTTCCGGGTGTCAGCAAGCCTAAATCGCCGGTATCGAACCAGCCTTCAAGGTCGATCGCCTTTGAGGTAGCTTGGGGATTGAGATAGTAACCTTGCATGATTTGCGGCCCCCGCGCCAATACCAAGCCCCGCTGGCCTGTTGGCAGTTGCTGTTTGGTTTCCGGGTCTACGATTTTGATTTCCGTACCTGGAATCGGCTGGCCTGCGGAACCTTTGAGATTGTGCCACGCGCGGCGGACGGTTAAAACCGGGGCTGTTTCCGTCAAGCCGTAACCGACTAACAAGCCGATATTGGCGATTTCAAAGAAATTGTCGATGTGGGCGGCCAAAGAACCCCCGCCGCTGATCGCCCATTTAAAGCGCCCACCCGTAGCTTCTCGGACTTTTTGATAAACCAGTTTTTCCGCGAGGGCGTGAATGGGAAAGAAGAGAATGCTTTTGATGCGGGCGATGAGTTTTTCGGAATCAGAAGCAGGTTTTAAACTGAGAGTCAATCCCTGGAAAATGCGGCGGGCTTCGATATATTGCTGGCTGGCAGATAACAGGAAATTCACCAATTTTTGTTTGTTAGGCGGCTGTTCGCGAAATTGCTTTTGTACTGCCTCGTAAATCGATTCCCAGATGCGCGGAACGCTGACCATGTACTGGGGTTTGCAGGTTTTAAAATCTTGTTTGAAATAGCGGATGCTGGTGTAAATTTGCGTGCATCCTTGGGAAAGCAAAAAGTATTCAACAGTGCGTTCGTAGGCGTGCCAACTGGGGAGGATGCTGAGGGCAGTTTCGCCGGCTTCTGGTTGGAGAATTGTGCCGAAGGTGTTGAGTTGGTGCAGCAAATTGCCGTGGGTGAGGATGACGCCTTTGGGTTTGCCGGTGGTACCGCTGGTGTAGAGGAGGGTGGCGAGGCTTTGAGGGTTGTGGTTGGTGGGTTTGAGGGGGCGTTGGGCCCCGGCCGCCATGACTTGGGCAAAATTGACGGTAGTTGGGTTTTCGTTGGTGGTTGGTGTTTCGTCGGAGAGGAGGATGATGAGTTGGATGGGTAAATCGGGGAGGCGGTGTTGGAGTTTTTTCAATAACGCTAGATTTTCGACTGCTAAGGCGATACTGCCGCTGTCTTGGATGATGTAGAGGAGTTCTTCGGGGTCGGCGGTAGCGCCTCTAACGGCGTTGGCGGCACCGGCTGTCATGATACCTTGGTCTGCTATCAGCCAGCGGGGGCTGTTGTCGGCGAAGAGACAGACGCGGGGAGGGACTGCTTCTTCGGGATTTGGTTCGATGCCGAGGGCTTGGAGGCCGGCGGCGAATTGCTGGATTTGCTGGTAGAGGTCGGTGTAGGTAAATTTGATTTCGGGTTCGCTGTGGGGGTCGTGGAGGGCGATGATTTGACCGAATTTTTGTTGGACGATCGGCCAAATTTCAGGTATCGATCGAATAGAAGTATAGTCGATCAGGTGGCTGAGGTTAGCCCGATCGCGATCGGTGAGTGGAAATGATGTGTGGGATGATGTGTTGTTCATAAGTATTTTGGCGCTTTGTTTGAGATTAAAGAGTTGTTTCTGAATCTATTATTAATTTATCTCTGATGGGGCGCGATCGAACTCGGACAGTTTTCGTCCTGTCTGTACCTGGGATTATTGATGTTTTGTTATTTGTTATCTTGTTATCGATCGGGCTGAGGCAGAAACCGGGTTTTTTCTAAAATCTTTGCATCTTCGACTTTAATTTTGTTAAAAAACCCGGTTTCTTTGATATATATGAGTACAAGTATTTTTGAATTTTGTTAATTTTTTAAACGCAGGCGATCGTTCAATTTTGCAATTTGGGTTTAATTCGATCGCAAAAATCTATAAATTGTCGAAATGTAGTCAATTGTTCTGGGTGAGCTTTAATTCTTTCTAATAGATGATTTAAATAAAATTTCTTGAGTGCATCCCCAGGGTCTTTTTTAGAATAGGAAGTTTTTTTGGCTTCAAATAGCTTTCTTAAATAAGCTCCGTGAAACTGAGAGTGAGTATTAAAATCTTGATATTTGCCCATGCTTTCAGGACAATCAACCGAAACATCATAATATTTAGTATAATTTAATAAAGGTTGGTCTTGAGGATTTTTGGAATAAATCTTGCGGTTTCCCAACAACCAACTTTCCAAACAACGATTTTGAATAATCAGAATTAGTTCTGTCTCGTGCAATTCCAGTTTTTCACTGCTTAAAAACTCATGAATTTCGGCTTGAAGTTCGGCTACCGTATTTTCATCGGCATCAAGACAGAGGACAAAATAGTTGTATTTTCCGTTTAGGTTAATTTCCTCGATCGCGGGTACAATATAATTGTATAATGATGGATACCCTTCGCCGCTAATCAGGAAATAATTATTTTTATTGACTTTATCGTAATTATCAACTCGCTTTAATTCGGGTAAAAGGTAAGACAGCCAAGCCGGATATATTTTTCTTTCCGAGTGCGTACCTTCAACTAAAAAATACAGATTCATTATCTAACCAAAAATAAAATATATTGTAGGAGTGCGATCGAATTATCTATCGGGATAGGGTGAAGCATTTGGGTATAAAATCACAGGTTTCCTCAGAATTTTGTCGCCCAAATGCTTCACCCCTACAGTCTTTGGGAGGCTGAAAATTATTGGCACTTGATATCTATTAAACTTTGATGCCATCGGTGTATTCTTCAAGATTAATCAGTTGTGTAAAAGCTTGATGCTTCGATTTTCCCAAGTTCAAATCTTTAGCATCTTTCACCGTCACGACACCTCCTTTGCGGGTAACTATTTTCCAGTGTTCCATGCCAATATTATTGATTATGTAGGGATGGTGACTGGTAAGGATAAATTGAATATTTCTGTTTTCTAAAAGCAAATCGGTTACAGCATCGATACAGTTGACTCCCAAGCTGTTTTCAAATTCATCGATAAGAATTACAGTTCCTTCGGGCGAAAAGTAGAGTTCGCTAATGTGAATTAGAGTTTTTAACATTCCAGAAGAAATGTTCTCGTGAAAAATCCAACCGTTAACACCTTTCTCTTTGATATGAATAGGAAAACTCGTCAATGATGAATTATCATTTTCTACCGCTTCTACTTTAATATCTTCCACTTGAGGAAATACTTGTATAAATCTGCGTTTTATCCTATTAAAGAGTTCTGAATAATAGCGATAGATTAAAGCCAGTTTTATTTGACTTGGCAGGTCGCTTGCTTTAATATCATCTAACAAGACATCGTTTTTTGTGATTTTTGACATTTTGATGCTGGGCTCATAAAAGTAATCAAAAGGAGTCAAGTCATTGCTGATTACTTTATTAAAAGCCTGCTGAACGGGTGAAATATCGTCTTCTTGATTTAAAATTTCAACTATGCTTTGAAATGGAGACAATTTAGGTGTTTTCTGACCTTTGAATCTAATGTCATCAGACCTTCTTTCTATAATTAGATTCCCTTCTCTGAGTAAATGTTCTCTAACAATTCTAAATTCATTGGTTGGGTCTTCTTTATTAATAAGAATTGGCAGATTTTTTTTTGTTTCAAACTCGCCTTGCCAGCGGTACTCGATATTATTGACTGTAGAGAAGGTAATATCCCACGCCAAACCATTTAAAGACTCGCCATTTGCTATATTTTGTAAACTCAAAATTCCTTGAAGTATTTTTGTTTTACCAACACCAGATACACCAACTAATAAAGCCAGATTGGAAAATTCGATCGGCTCAAAACGCCACCCTCGTAAATTATCCCAAAAAGCTACTCTTTTAATTCTCATTTACCCCTCCCATCAATCATCTGCGTACTCTTCGAGAAGGCTTCGCCTAAATCCGCGTTTATCAGCTTGCATCTGCGGTTAACAACTTCACTCAAAACCGACATTTACCCCATATTTATCAATTGTACTATATTTCGATCGCGCGACTAAATCTGTCCGCAACTTAACATAGCTGGGTGCGCACTGCGCACCTTACATCTACAAATTATAAGTTCGATCGTCCCTTTAAGCTTTACGATTTGGCAACCCTAGCAGATCGCAGCTAAGTAGGTAGGTGAAAATAAACCTGGTCATGTAACAGAATGTAAAACTAGCGTAACCCCTGTGATTGCTTCGCTTCACTTCGTTTCGCTCGCAATGACATACTTATATATTTTCAGACTCATCTACT
>JBOFTL010000508.1:0-2462 GCA_051652045.1 Microcoleus sp.
CGGTTTCGTTGGCGGCGACAATAGATATACCATAAGGCGGATCAGCCCACACCACGTCGGGCGTTTTATCTGCCAATTCCAATAATGCGTCTAAATGAGCCTCTTCAGTGCAGCTACCACAGGCAATATAATGCCGCCCTAATCTCCATATTTCACCTGGCTTAACTCTGGGGACATAATCTGAATCTTCAACTTTGTCTATTAAATCGTTAACTGCCTTTTCTTTCTCTTCACCCTGTCCACCACTGCCGCTGCCATCATCATCTATCCCAGCAAGTAAAGAAGCGATCGCGTCTGCATCAACGGTCACTGGCAATACTTCTTCATCAGCGATCGAAGTTAGTAGCTCCAAGTATCCTTCTCTTTCCCACAGCTTGGCGATGTCAAAATCGGAGAAGTCGCCTGCCATAGTGAGGTTATTGTCATCGATCGCGTAGGCGATCGCCTCAAACTCAGAGACAGCGTTACAGCCAAAAATGATCGGCATACACCAACGACCTTGTTCGTCAATCGCGATGCCACGGGGAACGGGTTGTTTCTGCAACTCCATTGATCTGAGTGTCTCGGTACGGCCATTGCCAGCAACAATACCACCTTCCCCATCATTCAAGGTAACATCCCAGATGGGCGGGTTCCTCATGCCGTAACGAGCGATCGACTCTGCAATCTTGGCAATATCGTGCTTCTTAGGATTGCGGTCAAAAAGTACGGCCTCACTCACAGGCATATATCTCAGTTCAATTTTCTCGATACTGGCTGGCGGTGCTGGTGATTTTTTGGATTTACTGATAGTGGTCACGGGGGGAGAGCCTCTAGTTTTCCCAAAAATGCCCGCCGCCTAACTTGAACCAGAAATTTGAACCGCAAAACGTATCCACGGATAGATACGATATCAAGTCTTATGGGTTAAAGTTTGGCTGTCAATTAGATCGTCTTACTTTAGTGCTAGGGGCTATGGCAAAAACTCACATTGGCCGAAAAATCGGGGAATACTCTCTATCTACCCTCTTGGGCCAGCAAGTAACCGCTTATATATTGAGGCAAGTGTTGAGCTGGCAAATAAAACCACTTAACTCCTCTCATGGGGCCGTTGAAACCTTCGTCTCTAGAACAGGAGTAACGACTAGCCAAACCACTATATTACGAACTTTCAACGCTGGCACCCCTTCTCCCGATGCGGCCAAACGCAAGGACACTGTGATTATAGCTCGACCGGAGATCATTGAGGGCTTTGTCTACACCTATTCTGAGGCCGTAGAGGTCTCTCGACTTTGGCATGGCCGCACCTACACAGAGAAAATTGCCCCGATGGGCTATACCTTGTACGACATGCTAATGATTCCGGCATTAGCTTTGCGCTGGAAAAATATAGAGCGCATCGAGAATCTACTCCCTGATAGTTTTGTTCATGCAGATCGTGCCCGTGCCATTCGAGGAGTACTGACTCTTGACTTTGTAAAGGCTGCAACGAAGCAGGGTGTAGATCAAGAGTTGTTAGCAAGAGCCGCGATCGCTGCTGCCTGCCAAATTTGTCAACCAAACGCGATCGAGACCCTGGAACAGTTGAAAACACTGGCACAATATCAGGTTGACTTTCCGACAGAGAAGTCAACCCCTTGTGGCAGCGTTGGATTGATTGTTTATGGTGTCTTGAGATCTGTCAAAAAAACCGAAGAAGAATTTGCCAAGGAATCTGGGCTTTCAGTTGATGATGTTCATGCTTTTATCTTTACGAACAAACAATTTAGCCTGGATAAAGTCAAAAAATTGGCCCACGCTATAGCAAGGGCCTCATCTAAGTATTCAGTAGATCGGTTTATGGAATTGAGTCAATATCGAATCAAAATCAAAAGATAGCTCAAGCTGGTTCTTGGCTTTTCTCGGTAGTTTCCGGATTCATTAGCAGCATACTGCGTCCAGGAATGCCGGGAATATCGATCGCCCATACCAACAGAATATCTAAGCCACCAACAAACACAAGGCTTAAATCTGGCTCCCCCCATGCTCTCGCAAAACAAGACTTGCTCTTGATCTTGATGCACTTGCGCCTAACATCGTGCGTGATGTTCACAAATGGCAGCAAAAGATCAACCGTTGGGTCTGTTTGAGCCTCAATAAAATACTTGACTAGTGAAAATGTATCCGGGGCAACAACCTTATCCTGCATTATCAATTACCAAAAATTCGTAAACTTGCTGAAACACAAATATCAACCCACGACATAGGTAATTTACCGGATATTCCCGATTCCTGTCTAGGATTATCTGCAAATTAAATCTCACCAATTTTTATAGGACGATCGCGGCAATCCATGCTAGTAGGCGATCGCAGTCAATGTCCAGATCCGTACAATTCCTGATTTTCAGCATACCTTGGCTTTTGGAATGTTTGGGGAAGAGCAAAAGATAAGGTGTAAATGCTACACCGTTTTTGTTGAGATTTGGTTGATCGTCCCAAGGAAT
>JBOFTL010000509.1:0-4390 GCA_051652045.1 Microcoleus sp.
AGCGATATTTTGAATTTGCGGCGGCTGAGTGAAGGGAATTAAGGTGCGAGAGGGGCGGAGGCGAAGGCACCGCCCCTAGACAATACAGTCCTGGACGCACCGAATTTATATGTAGGAAGCACATTTCGTGTCCGATAGATCGCAAACAAATTCGTTCGTAGTAAGGACTTCAGGCCTTATAAAATCATCGGACTGAAGTCCTTACTACAAACCTTTTTTATGGTAGTCGATCGAACGCGATCGCAATATCAAATAAGTATCGATTTTACCCGATCGCCCGACCCAAAGAAATAGATAAATTAATGCTGCATTTGCTAACCGATTCAGCAAAAACACGGAACTCCAACACCAAAGTTTTTAGTTATTTCACAAAACTTACGTAATTGTCACACTTTAATCGAATTGCAAGCTGCGTTGCGCTTTAAAAGTATATAAGACTTACCGCAAAAAATAGTTTGACACACATACATACCAGTAAGGTGCGCACTGCAAGCCCTACATAGAGAATTCCTGCATAAGTCCTGGTATAGCGCGACATCTTCCAGGTACGAGCTGCCATTGGCTTGACAAAAAATACATTTTATGATAAAAAAGCGGTCGATCGCCCCGCTACAAAAAATTTTTGTGTTTTTTTTGTAAAAGGCCTTAACACTTCTTAATTTAACTAAATATAATGTGAATATGTGCCGCATAGGTATAAATTACCATGATCGAACAAACAAGCAATACATTTCCCTGGTTGAGCGCCATCATTCTGCTCCCCGTGCTGGCCTCCCTAGCAATTCCCCTCCTACCCAGCAAAGCAGTCCGCTGGTACGCACTCGGAGTCGGCTTAACAGATTTCCTCCTCGGCCTCTGGGCATTTTGCAACAGCTACGATTTGCAAAGTTCGGGATTTCAACTCGCTGAAAGTTACGCTTGGATACCTCAAATCGGACTCAACTGGTCGGTAGCCGTCGATGGCTTATCAATGCCGCTCATCGTGTTAACCGGTTTAATCAACACCCTAGCAATTTTGGCTGCGTGGCGAGTTACCCAAAAACCAAAACTCTTTTACTTCCTGATGCTGGCGATGTACAGTGCCCAAATGGGAGTCTTCGCAGCCCAGGATTTGCTATTATTCTTTCTGATCTGGGAATTAGAACTCGTTCCCGTATACTTATTAATTTCTATCTGGGGTGGCGCTAAACGCCAGTACGCAGCTACTAAATTCATTCTCTACACCGCTTTGGGTTCCATCTTCATCCTCGTTGCTGGCTTAGCAATGGCTTTCTACGGTGGCGGTACGCCCAGCTTCGACATGGCAACTTTGGCTAGCAAACACTACCCGCTAGCTTTGGAAATCTTCGCCTATATCGGATTCTTAATTGCCTACGGCGTCAAACTCCCGATTTTCCCCCTCCACACTTGGCTGCCCGACGCCCACAGCGAAGCTTCAGCCCCAGTTTCGATGATTTTGGCCGGCGTGTTGTTAAAAATGGGCGGCTACGGCTTGATCCGCATGAATATCGAAATGCTGCCCAACGCTCACTTGTATTTCGCTCCTGTTTTAGCTGTTCTCGGAGTTGTTAATATTATCTACGGTGCTTTGAGCGCCTTCGGTCAAGATAACCTGAAACGGCGATTGGCTTATTCTTCAATTTCCCACATGGGTTTTGTCTTAATCGGCATCGCTTCCTTAACTGAACTAGGAATTAACGGTGCGGTTTTGCAAATGATTTCTCACGGTTTGATTGCAGGGATGCTGTTCTTCTTGGCAGGCGTTACTTACGATCGCACTCACACCTTAGCAATTGAAAAATTGGGCGGTATGGCAGAAACAATGCCGAAAGTATTCGCTTTATTTACTGCTGGTTCGATGGCTTCTTTAGCACTTCCCGGAATGAGCGGTTTTGTTGGCGAACTAACAATTTTCTTGGGAGTTACCAGCAGCGATGTTTACTCTTCGGAATTTAAAGTTGGCATCGTGTTGCTGTCTGCGATAGGTTTAATTTTGACTCCGATTTACTTGCTCAGCTTGTTGCGGACTGTATTTTTCGGCTCCAACAATTCTGGACTGATTATCGAGGAATATTTGGGAGATGCCAAACCTCGGGAAATCGCGATCGCAGCTTGTTTGTTAATTCCCATCATCGGAATTGGAATTTACCCGAAAGTTGCGACTCAAACCTACGATGTCAAAACTGTAGCGGTAACGGCCCACGTTCGGGAGTCCTTGCCAGTATTTGCTCAGCAAAAAGATCGATCGGTCTTGTATTCTGGCGGATTTTTCGCACCAGAAATTCCCGGTTCTGGAAGCGGTACATTACTCGGTTCTGCTGACCTTGGAAAAGGGGCTTAAGAGTCATTAGCCATCTTCTTACTCCCTCCCCTTAGTAAGGGGAGGGTTGGGGTGGGGTAAAAAATTTATGACTCATTGGGGATTGCTATATAACTGAGGCACTTTGACAAAGAAACCGGGTTCTTAGCAAATTTTGGAGTACGAACGAAGGATATCGCAAAAACCCGGTTTCTGAAATTTAACATAAGTCCGATCGGGGCGATCACACTTTATAACCCACATTCCGCAGATATTCGATCGGATTTAATTTCAAAATAATTCAGAATTTTTAAAACCTCAAATGATTGCTCTGCAATCATTTGAGGTTTTTTTAAGATATAATAATTTGTACAAGTAGAGCAACCCTTAAAACCATGAAAAAGCCCTCGGAAGCTATAAACATCGTAAATTTAGACCACTAATTTACCGCACGTTTGAGAATTTGACCGACAACTCCGTACCTGTCTCCAACCAATCCATCGAGTTCGTGCTCGATATCTTCCAACCAACCAAGCTTACTCGTCCACTTACCATTAGCTAATTGTCTGGCTGCATGAGTTGGAATACCGATGGAGTCAACATATATCGCTATTTTCTGATAACCAACTTCTAATTTATCGCCATTACAAATTTCATATCCCAGCGTTTGATAAGCCTGAATATAGGCTTCTAAAGTCTCCTCTTGCGGTACGCCCTCCGGTCAATAAAATTGCTCTTCCGGTATCGGCTGCCACCAACGATCGTCTTCTTCAGCAGCCCATGCAAAGCAGTTATATTCTTGAGATTTCGGACTGGTAACTCGATAATCTGTGCCAGACAAATTCGGCCATTTAAATTCAAATTCTGGTCTTCTATACATTCTCTTCGATCGCGTAGCCTCGATTTGTACCCCACTCTATCTCCACTGCGTTTGTTAACGGGAGAAAGAATTTCAATTGCGGTGACAACTTGTTTAGTTGTCATTTCTCGCACTTCCAGATAAGCCTGTTTAATTTTTGCAGGAGTTGGCACTTTGACAGTAGCAGGAAGTGTAACAGCTACAGTAGCAACTGAACCGGTAGCAACATCGGGACGATTAGATTGACGTTTAATCGCTACGTCGGGGATACCAACTAAAAGCGAGTCGCCGCTACTGTTACTGTCATTGGGTTCGGTAATTTCATAGATGCGCTTGTCGATCGCAATCTCATATTTAGGGCGAATTTGGGGAACTAAAGATGCCGCGATCTCGGAAATTAACAAATGATGAGTTTCCTGCCAAAAATCTGGGTGTTCTAAGTAGGGGTCCATTCCGGGAAAGGGTGATGGCATAGGACATAATTCCGATGTATTGATTTTAAAATCATTTTAGCACTGGTTTCGATCGGGCAATATCAAACCAGTGAAGATTGATTGTCGCTTTTGGGGAATGAAAGCGCGATCGCCCTTGTTTATCAAAATCACAAAAATGGCTATCGAACTCGCTGCTTAATTTGCGATAGATCGCTCAGGAAAACCTAATTTTATCATGAGTTGCTCGTGAGAAATATTACCACTTCTCTCCGATCGAGACTCGTATTTTTTAGGTCGATCGGGGATGCCTGCAAGTGTCAAAACAGGTCATTAATGGAGCTAATAAATTTGCCAAATAACCATTAAATTCCCTCCGCATCAGAACGAGTGCGGAACTTACTAACAGTCAATCGCTGCATTTTGGGCAACAGGCGGACTAACACCTCTGCGCCCTCTGCGGTAAATAAAAAAACAGTGCTTTTAAATACAATTGCTAGCTCAACAGTCGATCGCGCCCCTCAATATTCGATCGGGATCTAAAATTCCCCTAAAGTTCGACGCTCTTTCCCAAAACCCTTCCTAATATAGAAACTAGGGGACGATCGGTCTAATACCCGATACAGGAGTAGATGTCAAGCACCTGAAGGACCCAAACGAGTGAGCCGCAAGACAGGGAGGACCTCAAAATCATGGTACACGCGCCGACAGCAGAAAGCAGCACCAGCCCGAGCGATCGGGTGCAAGCCTTAGACCGCGATTGCACGACTCTATCCCGTCACGTACTCCAGCAACTCCACA
>JBOFTL010000510.1:0-3877 GCA_051652045.1 Microcoleus sp.
TCGGATCCTCATCCACCCGTCCCCTGCTTAAATCTACAATTATTAGATTGCTTACGGGTGGAATCACAGCCTCACGCGACTCTCATCCCACACTAACCGAGGCGGTATAGTGTGGGGATTCCCGTCTGTTTAGCTAAAAGTCAGCCATCAATCATTAGTTCTTTATCGAGTACACCACCTATCGAACAATCCTCGCAAGGGCATGGCAATCCCGTGTCCCTACAGAAATTGTTCGATAGACGAGTGTATTTCATAAACCTGCAATCTGCTGTATATGCCGGAATACTTCCCTGCTGCGATCGCTGTTGACTGTTGACTGATGACTGTTAACTAGCTAAAGCTGTTTAGTCATAATTTCCTTCAGCAAATCCAGCCCCTTCTTAACACGCCGAGAAACAGTCACCGCACTAATACCCAAACGTTCCGCTGTTTCCTTCTGAGTCAAATCGTAGAGAAATACAAACTCCAATATTTCCCGAGTTCGTTTTTCCAACTGAGACAAAGCCTGCTGGAGGCGAATGCGATCTTCTTGGGCTAATTGAAAACTGCGGTACTTGCTATCGGGTACTAATTCCCCCAGAGAAATAGCCCCTTCCTCTTCATCTTGGACGGGCGCGTCCAAACTCAGTGGCGATTGATTGAGGCGGGCTAACTTGATTTGCTGCCATTCTTCCACAGAAATTTCCAGTGCGGCGGCTACCTCAGAATCGCCCGGATATCTATTTAACTGTACTTGCAAATCCTTGACAACAGCAGCAGACTTACGTTCCAGGGACAGCCAGTGTCTGGGAACCCGAACCGAAGGGCTTTTATCCCGCAGGTAGTGCTGAATTTCGCCTCTTATATAGGGAATTGCAAAGGAACTGAAAGCGTGTCCCTTCGACATATCAAAACGTTCGATCGCCCCAATTAAACCAATGCACCCAACTTGCAACAAATCATCGTAACTTTCCCCGCACTGATTGATCCAGTGGTGAACTTCTTTCCTCACCAACCCAATGTTCAGTTGAACCAATCGATTCCGGATTTCATGGGATGCAGAATTTTGGTACTGGCGCAACAATTCTAAATTTTCGCTTTTTAAGTCGTTCGGGATTGCGGTAGAAGACATGACGGCATAGGGGTTGGTAGAGCAGTACGATGACATTGATTCAGAGCTAGTTGTTTTTCTATTCTGAAGGGTTTTATACCCGATTGGTGTTAAGCATAGCACTAAGTAGTAGTGACTGCGGACACACCATTTGATGCGTGGGAATGCAGCTAGACGATCGCCCGCTCCCATGATGGCTGCGGGAATCTTTAGCCAGTGGTGAATTTTTAGGTGAATTTTTAGGTGAATTTTTCACCCTGAATTTTAACCTGCGATCGATTTAAACACAAGACTTTATTTATTTAAAAATTCCAAATTTCTTGGGACTTACTCAACAACCCCTTTTCTACGCCAGTCCTGTCAATAAATCGCAACTAATAACAGCCTATACATAAATTTAGTCATTAGTCAACAGTCTTCAGTTGCATTCCTCAAAACTGTTGGCTAATGACAAGCGAGCGGAATCTTCTTACAGTCAACAGTCAAACAGTCAACAGATCGACTCTCAACTCTCAACTCTCAACTGCTTACGAAACAGAAGGCTCAATCCGAGCGTAAAACAGGCCCCGAATTTTCACATCCAAAGCGGGGCGAGCGCCCAAGTCAGTATCAGAAGGCTGCACGCTTTCAAAAATACCGCCAATTTCTCCAGTGCCGCTGTTTACCTTAGCAATTTGGAGAGAAATTTTGCCTGCTCTGGTTCTGGTATCAGCCAACTTAACATTAGAGCGTTTGAGTTTGGAGTTGTCAGTAGCCGGCAGCGCTACAGCATTATCGTAACCCGTCGATACACCGCGACCTTTCGGATCTAAAAAGCCAGCGCTGCGATAAGAAGGAACGTTAAATGTTCCTTCAAAATCTGTGGAAGTATTGATAGCAACCACTCCGGGATCGGAAGCAGCAACTAGCTCTTTAATGGTAAACAAGAAAGGTACTTGTTCTCCACCGGGCAACTGAACCGTAATTGCTTGAAAATCCAGACCGTCTTCTTCTGTAAAAGTCAGAGTTCCATCAGCACCGACCTTAAGAGTACCTTGAACTTGGTCGATACTAGACGTGAACCGAGTCAGCAATTTACCAGGCACAAATTCTGCCTCTTGGCGCTTATTTGCCGCTTCTTCCTTAACAAAATAAGTTGTGGGCTGCAAGCACAAACCAGTGAGTTTATAAGTGCCACCCGCCTCAATGGCGATGGAACCGCGAGAAGTTTCTGCCAAGCTGGGGCAGTTATTAGCCAAGCCCGTACCTCTAATCTGATCGTAGGTCAGCAACTCGGTAGTCGCGACCGTTGTCGTATCAGGAGCAGAAGAACAAGCTACCAAAGCACTCATGCATACTGCTAAAAGTGCAACAATTAAAGCACGAAATCTCATTGTCAACCTCAATATCCAACACCGGAATATATTAAGAAAAAGCCCTAATTAGAGCAAAATATAATTGCCTTAGGGCAGGCTAGGGAAGTACGGTCGATCGACCCCTGCACCAACTTTGACTCAAAAAGTCGAGCCAGTGGAACTCAAACCAAGCATTGACGTTCGCCGCCCGATAGCTGTGCGGTAATTCTTGGGCTGATTCTGTCGATTTCGGCGGTGATGCTTTCCCTACCCTTCGGGATTGGTTAACCATCCCACTTCAATCAACTTGGCTTTCATCCCACACCAATCTGCAAACGATATGGTGTGGGGATTCGGACCCAATTAGCTACAAGTCGTCTCAGAAAGACGGGGGCCTCAACCTAGATTTGCCGGTAACTTCGGATTTGTGAAAACCTTCGGATCGTAGCCCAATACACATGGTACGACGGGTTGTGCTCTTTTCTTGACTTGGGCTGCAAATTAATATTGCTCCGGTCAGCCCACTTAAGTTACGTTGCTTATTGGCCCTAACTGGCGATCGCAACTAGCTCGATTAGTCTGTAGGTACTCAGCTTGGGGCAAAAGTCTTATCAATTTTACAGGAAGCGGCGGTATGGACAACGGCAAAGATTTGGACTCAGGAAAATTGCAGTCTCAACTGCAATCCCTGACGGAGGAGATTCGGACTTTAGCCGAAAGTTGTCAGGGAGACAGTCTGCTGCTTTTGGCGCTGCTGCGGTTTTTAGAAAGTTCGCACCGAGAAATTCGGGATGGTTTGTTTCAAGCGTCTTTGCCGGACAACCGCCAAGCGCTTTACAAGCTGCTCAAAGATATTGAAGCTGAGGGTGGCTGGCCTTACATCCACCGCATGAAACTTCGATCGCTCTTAGATTATTCCGAAAAACTTGCCATCCCAGATCCTCCAACAGAATCAAACTCGGACTCTGCTAACAGTTTAGAAGTATAAACTACCCACACCAACCGGGCATTCTTTCCGCCGCCAAATCAAAGACTATGGTAGCGGGACTTTTACTTACTCCTGGACGCACAGACAGTCAGAAACCGGGTTGTATCGGGAGATTGTTCGGATAGAATCAAACATTTTGCCCCAAAAACCCGGTTTCTTTGTGTAAGCCTGCTGCAGTTCTAGTTGAAGCGGACTGAAGTCCTCACTAAAAATCGTCTAACCTATGTGTGCGTCACAGACTAATTAGGTTCTAGCACTGGCAATAGCCAACCTAAAACCCAAAAGGTGTAGGAGGCATCGGTATCGGACTCGGCAGCGCCGATGGGAACATGGGCGTCTGATTCGGCATCGGCAGCAATCCGGGCGTCGGCGGGAGCGAACTACTTGACACCAGGGGCGAATCCGTCGGTATGCTAACCGTCGGCGGAGTAGGAACCCTCGAAGATGTCGGAGCCGGACTTGAAG
>JBOFTL010000511.1:0-5101 GCA_051652045.1 Microcoleus sp.
GCCTGTTGCCTGTTGCCTGTTGCCTGTTGCCTGTTGCCTGTTGCCTGTTGCCTGTTGCCTGTTGCCTGTTGCCTGTTGCCTGTTGCCTGCTGACTGCTGAACGTTTTTAATTACTGGAAATTGACCGGACTCGATTTAAATTCACGAGCAAATTTGGCTACTGCTGCAACTAATTCGATCGGATCGAAAGGCTTAGATAAGTGCATTTGAAAACCGGCCGATCGAGCTTGTTGTCTGTCAAATTCTCCCGCATAAGCTGTCAGGGCAATTGCCGGAATTTGACCCCCGGATGCCGCAGGCCAGCTTCTAATTTCTCGCAGCAACATATAGCCGTCCATTTGAGGCATTCCGATATCGCTTACCAGCACGTCAGGAGGCGATTCTGCTGCGATTTGTAAAGCTTCAATCCCCGATCGCGCTGACTTTACCCGAGCTCGATATTGTTCGAGTACGAACACCGCAAAATCCAGCGAATCGGCTTCATCATCCACCACTAAAACATTAACATCGCTCAAATCCAAAATTCGATCGCCCGTTTCCAACTCCGGCACAGTTTCCAATTCTAGTTGAGTCAGCGGCAGCTTTACAATAAAAGTCGTTCCCAGCCCTTCCCCCGGACTTGCAACCTCAATTGTACCCCCGTGAAGTTCCACCAACTGTCGCGCGATCGCCAGTCCCAAACCCAGCCCGCCAAATTTTCTAGTAGTCGTACTATCAGCTTGACGGAAATAGTCAAATACGTGAGGTAAAAAATCAGATTTAATACCCTTCCCCGTATCGCTAACAGCAATTTGAACCCAAGACAATTTTGGATTAGCAGTATCTGAATTTAGGCTCACATTTTCTAATAGTTCGTTCCTATTGTCCAATTCACAACCGCTAGAGAGGCAAACTGCCACTCGACCTCCCGGAGGCGTAAACTTCACAGCATTAGAAAGTAAATTCCAGATTACCTGCTGCAAGCGACTCGCATCTCCCAAAACTTGTCCTGAAATCGGGGCGATCGCAGTTTCAATGGTAATTCCCTTTGCTTCAGCAGCTAAACGCACGGTTTCTAAAGCATTCCCCACTACTGCTGCCAGATTTACCGGGCCGACATTCAGAGTTAATTTGCCCTGCATCACCTTAGAAATTTCGAGCAAATCGTCAATTAGATCGACTTGTAACTTGGCATTGCGTTCGATCGTCGCCAAAGCTTCAGCCATTTTTACTTCGCTAAACTTGCGAGTTTGCAACAGCCTCGACCAGCCCAAAATCGGATTCAGCGGCGTCCGCAATTCGTGAGACAGCACGGCTAAAAACTGATCTTTAAGTCGGTTGGCTGCCTCTGCTTGAACTCTTGCATCTTGTTCCAGTTTGAGGATGCGATCGCGTTCTTCTTCCAGCCGCACCCGATCGCTCACATCCAAAACTAGCGATAGTATTGAAATTAATTTTCCCGACTCGTCGAACAAAGTCGAGTTGTACCACTCGCAGTGAATTACGCCGCCATCTTTCGTACAGTTGCGGTTAGCAGAAATTTGGCGGCGTTCGCTACCGTCAACTAAGCGAGAGGCACTTTCAGCAAACCGCGCAGCATCTTCCGACAGTACAAATTGCCAGTCGGTAAACTTTTTGCCGGTAACTTCTAGCGCCGCCCACCCAAAAATTCGCTCCGCTTCCCCCGACCACCGAGAGACTCGAAATTGGGCATCCCATTCGATGACTCCCAAGGGTGAATTTTCCACGTGAAAACTTAACCTTTGCAAAGCATTTTGCAGAGCTTCCCGATCGGCTTTGCTGGCGGTAATATCTTCTGCAATTCCCACCATGCGATCGATCTTGCCGGATGCGTCTTTAATGGGAAAACCCCGATCGCGAATCCACCGAATCGAACCGTCAGGACGCACGATCCGAAACTCAGCTTCATAATTATTTCCCCCTTCCACCTGCTCGAATAAAGCAGCCGACAACCACGCGCGATCGTCCGGATGGATGGTTTCCATCCATGTTGACCGATCGGCGTACAAACTCGCGCACGATCGATCCCAAACTCGTTCGTAAGCGGGACTGACATAGATAATTTGCTGCTGCCAAGGGTTGGAAATCCAAAAGACTGTTTCGAGGTTTTCTGCCAGCAAACGAAACTTTTCTTCACTTTCACGCAAAGCAGCTTCCGCTTGTTTTCGCGCTGTAATATCAGTGGAACTGCCAACTACCCTAATCGGTTGTCCGGCAGCATTCCGCACCACAAAACCCCGATCTTCCACCCACAAATACCGCCCGTCTTTGTGACGCACTTGATACTCGTGTTTGTACCTTTCGGCATCACCGATGAGCTCTGCGAACTCTTCGCGAGTCCCCGCCTGCTTGTAGTCGGGATGAACGCGATCGCGCCACCATTCCCGCGTGGGTGCGACTTCTTCGGGCCTGTAGCCTAGGACCTCGAAGATGCCGCGAGTTCTTTCCACGATATCGCGTTCGATGTCCCAGTCGTAAATCAAGCAATTAACGGCAGCCGCAGCCAGTTCAAACCGTTGGTAACTTTCCCTGAGGGCGATTTCAGCACGATTGCGCCGGGATTGGGCTTGGTTGAGGGAAGCAGCACTGTGCCAGATTGCAGTCGCGAAAATCATCACGATCGCCACTACTAGCAGGGATATCGCAAAGGCCGGATCGTACAATCCCAGCCGCCACCCCCACAAAATCCACCACCCCAACACCAACGGGAGAACAACCGCGACCGGCAGCAGGCGGCGGGCTGCTGCACCGCCACTCAAGTCAGCAGTAATGGTTCGCATCAACCCGCGATCGGGGACAGAGCACAGCAGACCAGCGCTGAGAATTGACAGTGCTACGGCCGTATGCAGCGCCATTGAGGTCGTGTAAGCGCTCACCTGGTAAAACAGCCTGACGCCGTAGCCGTAGCCGATGAGAGCTTGTAAAGTAATTAAACCGACACCCACCGCCAGGATTTGTCCGGCCCAGAAGCTGCGGCGTCTTTGCCCCGACAGCAACACCAAAGAAATGCCTGCCAGTAAAAAGCTGAGGGCTGTATTTGCCCCCATGCGTCCGGGATGGGGATTCCCAGTAGTGGTGTACCCATCGCTAAACAGCAGTCGATCGATGCCTAAATTCCAGTTGAAGATGTATTGGCTCAGGGTCAGCAGGGCAATTACGATCGCACAGCAGGCTGCGATCGCCGATGCGAGACGAAGCTGGCGGTTGAGTTTTTTTTTGCCGGCAGCAGCCGACCTCGCGTCCAGCAGCCACAGAGACGTGCCTGAGAGGATGAAACAGAGAGCGGTATTTGTCTTCATCGTAGCGGTGCCGCCAACTAAACCTGTTTTGAGGATGGCGATGTCGAGCTTCCAGCCGATGAGTACCAGAAAGCCGATGGCGATCGTACCTGCTGCTGCAATTCGCGAAATCTGTTTGAGAGTTGGCAGAAGATGAGAACGTGGCGGTTCTTCGTGCGCCCCATCCCCATGTTCTTGATTTCGATCTCCTGTTGTCAGACTCACCGATTTTACCTTTTCTGGCACTTGAAATTAACTGAGTTGGGGGCGATCGATTTGCGGTCGATCGTGACTTCGATCGTGACTTCGATCGAGAAGTTTGTGGCGATTTTTTAAATAAAGTTCGATCGGGAAATTCCGCTTTGTTGAAATATATTTATCTTGAATGTTTTGGTAAATTTAATTATTATGCCTCTATCTATCTATTAGCAGAAGTCTTTCACTCACAACATCTATCTCAGGATAGATGTAATCTGATGATTTTAGCTAAGAAATTTGGGCTTTTAAATGTATCATTTCGTTCGGTACTAATAGGAGCAATGGCAGAGTATTGAACTTGCTTGTTCGCGATCGCAGATTTTAGTTGGAATGCGGTTTAATCTGAACTTCCCCAATTGACAAAAAGCGGATGTCGTGCGCCACGATCGGTTTCGTAGTGAGGACTTTAGTCCTCTCCCAAGTTGAGGACTGAAGTCTTCACTACAAACAGTTATGGCTTTTTATTGCCAAATATGAGCATAATGTTAAGAAATATTACAGTGAATTAACTATGCCGATCGATCGCGCCCGTCACAGCCAACCTGCAACAGCCCATTCACCAGCCCGCGTCGCCGTCATCGGGGCCGGAATTGGGGGGCTGACAGCAGCCGCCTTGCTAGCTCGCAGGGGATACCGAGTGCTAGTCTTAGAACAGGCGATCGTCCCCGGAGGATGCGCCTCTACCTTCAAGCGCAAAGGCTTTACCTTCGATGTCGGCGCTACTCAAGTTGCGGGATTGGAGCCCGGAGGCATTCACCACCGCATATTCTCAGAATTAAACATCGAAATTCCTGCCGCTACACCCTGCGATCCGGCTTGCGCGATATTTTTGCCGGGAGAAACCGCACCGATTAACGTGTGGCGAGATCCGCAAAAATGGCAGCAAGAAAGACAAAAGCAATTTCCCGGTAGCGAACCTTTTTGGCAGTTATTATCTAATTTATTTAAAGCGAGTTGGAAATTTCAAGGGCGAGATCCGGTACTGCCGCCGAGAAATGTTTGGGATTTCTGGCAGTTAACCAAAGCTGTCCGCCCCGATACTTTAATTACATTACCATTCACTTTCATGACAGTCGGAGATGCGTTGCGACTGTACGGATTGGGCGACAATTTGCGGTTGCGAACTTTTTTGGATTTGCAGTTAAAGTTATATTCTCAGGTGGATGCTGAAGAAACAGCACTGCTTTACGCTGCGACAGCTTTAGGAGTTTCTCAAGAACCGCAGGGATTGTATCATTTACAAGGAAGTATGCAGGTATTGAGCGATCGCCTGGTAGAGTCGATCGAGCGAGATGGCGGTAAAATATTGTTGCGGCATACAGTGGAAAGCATCGTCACTGAAAGCGGTAAAGCAATCGGCGCAGTAATTCGCAATTTAAAAACAGGTGAAGTTTGGACAGAAACCGCCGATCGTATCGTCGCCAATGTAACGGCGCAAAATTTAGTCCAATTGCTATCAAATCAGCCGTTAGAAACAGTTCGATCGCAGGTTCCCGCTCTTGTTGGGGCAGGTTATTCCAAATCTCCCGCACAAATTGGAGAACTATTAAACCCGCCTCGATCGA
>JBOFTL010000512.1:0-7053 GCA_051652045.1 Microcoleus sp.
GACGCAGTGGCACCACTCCGATACCATCCCGAACTCGGTTGTTAAACGCTGCGGTGGCGAAGATATTTGGCGGGTCACTGCCTGAGACAATAGCTCGATGCCTGGTCTACTTTTGATACATACTACAGCGCCTCTCTTCCCTTGATGCAGACAGGCGCTTTCTTCTGTTTCTCTCTTCTGTCTTTCTCCTCTATTTCTCCGTAAAAGCTTCCACTCCCGACCACCCCTCTGGAGTTCCGTACATTCGATACTTGCGGGCGCGTTTGAAATACAGTATTGCTACCTTATCTTCGGGATTAATTTGTAAAATATTTTCAAATACTTGTTGGGCCGATCGAAATTTTTGAGCGTAATAAAAATCAAGACCTTCTTGAAAAATTTCCAAAGTTTGCTGTTTGAGTTTGATGCTTGTGTCTGCGTCTGTATCGAAAATTTCAAACACCGATACAGGCACTGTTTTGCCTTTCACCGCCACTCGATCGACAAATCTGTATTTATATTGTTCTGGTTCTATCAGGCGCTTAATAATAGCTTCGCTAACTAAAATAGGCGCGCCGTAAACCTTTGTCAATCCCTCCAAACGAGAAGCTAAATTCACAGCATCAGCAATCACTGTACTTTCCATCCTTTCTCGTTCCCCGATCGTCCCTAACATTAAGTTTCCTGAATGCAAACCGATGCCTATACTAATCGGATTTCGACCGCTATTTTGCCGCTGCTGGTTGTAAATATTTACTTCATTCTGCATATCAATTGCCGCCCGCAGAGCATCATCAGGACAAGTGGGAAACAGTGCCATAACTGCATCACCAATATATTTGTCTATAAAGCCGAAATGTTTGCGAATTACCGGGCTGACTCTGCCCAAATAACTATTAATAAAATCAAAGTTTTCTGAGGGTGTCATTTTTTCGGAAATCTCCGTAAAAGAACGAATGTCAGAAAACAGCACAGTCATATCTTTTTCCTGGCTTTCTCCCAGTTTTACTTCAACAATACTCGGCTTTTCTAGCAGATTTAAAAAGTCGTGTGGCACAAATCTACCGTAGGCTGCGTTAAGTTTTGCAAGGCGAATTTGTGTATTGATTCTCGCTAGTAGTTCCTTTTTGATAAAAGGTTTAGTTATATAATCGTTGGCTTCTAAATTAAAAGCTTCTACTAAATCGGTAGTTTGATTTTTGGCGGTCAGCATGAGAATTGGCAGTTCGAGAGGCGAGTATTTTTTGCGCACTTCTCGGCATACTTCATAACCAGTCATCCTCGGCATCATGACATCTAATAAAATTAAGTCAGGCTTGAATCCATCTTCAATCATCCTTAAGGCTTCTAAGCCATTACTTGCCTGAGTTATGATGTAGTTTTCTAGAGAAAGGCTGTTGCTGATTACTTGGAGATTTATGGGTTCGTCATCTACTACTAAAATTTTGAGTGTTTCGGTTTCTAGCAAATCGCTGTTTGTTAATACCAGAGAATCTATCACCGGCAATTGAGTTGCGGGCAAAGCAGCAGTTAAAGTTCGATCGCTCTCAATACTTAACAGTGACTGACTGCTGTTAATTTCTCCTTCACTGCGAGATACGGGTAAAGTAAAAGTAAATTGGGAACCGACTCCCGGTGTTGAAGAAACGTGAATTTTGCCTTCATGCAGTTCGACTAATTGTTTGGCAACAGTTAAGCCTAAACCCGTACCGCCGTATTCTCTAGCAGTGGAACCGTCTGCTTGTTCAAAAGATTCAAAAATTCTCTCTAATTTATCTTCAGTGATGCCTATGCCGGTGTCTGCTACGGTAATGGCTAACCATTCATTTGAAATGTTCGATTCTTGCTCGTTCTCAACAGTAACTAATGCACTATTAACTACTTTTGCTGAAATTTCTACTGTACCGCTTTCGGTAAATTTAATTGCGTTGCCGATTAAGTTGTACAGTATTTGCTGCAAGCGATTTTCGTCTGCTGCTGCTGCGGGTAATTCGGGACTGATTGAGTTAATTAACTGCAAGTTTTTTTGACCGACTAAAGGTCCTAATAATGTCAAAACTACATAAACAATTTCTCTCAATGAGATCGATTTAATTTGCAGTTCGATCGATTTGTGTTTGAGTTGGGAAAAATCGAGAATGTCGTTGATTAATGAAGAAAGTCTTTTTCCTGACGATACAATCAAGACTAAATTTCTATTAGTTGATTCTGGCAGTTTTCCGGTAACGCCATCGATTAAAGATTCTGCAATCCCGATGATGCCGTTGAGGGGAGTGCGCAATTCGTGGGAAGTATTGGCAAGAAATTCGTCTTTTAGTTTGTCTAGACGCTGCAACTCGTTATTTTTATTTTCTAAGGTGCTAAAAGATTCTCGCAGTTGTGCTGCCATATTATTAAAAGCTGTTGCAAGTACGCCTAATTCATCGGCTCGATCGAGCTCTACAGTGCGATCGAACTTCCCTTCCGACAAATCTATTGCAGCATCTTTTAGTTTTGAAATCGGACTGATAATCCAACGCAAAATCAGAATTCCTAAAACTGTTGCTATTCCCAAAGCAGCCAAACACAGCAGGGCGGTAGTGCGATTGTTGGCATGAATTTGTTCCATAAAGTCGGCTTCGGGAACGATGACAACGATCAGCCAGTCTAAACTTTTGCCATCTTGGAAGGGCAGGACTTTTACAAATTGGGGCTTGCCATTGATTTCAAAACTTAGCAGGTGTGACTCTTTAATGAGGTGGAAGTCTTGAAATTGAGTTGTTAAGTATTTGGCTGTAGCTTGAGTTACTGGATCGTTGCTTTCTATAGCATGAAATAGTTCTCTTTTGCCGTTGAGATCGCGAAACGGTAATTCTTGAGTAGAAGTTGCCAACAGCATTCCATTTTTTTGCACGATTAATGTCTGGCCGGATTTGCCAACTTTCAAATCATTTAAAAAGGAACCAATGCGATCGAGACGTAAGGCAGTAATTAATACTCCTTCTAGTTGTTGTTTGCTGTCGTATACTGGTCTGAGAGCACTGAGGATTAATGTAGGTTCTAACAAAGATACATATACCGAACTCCAGGTTGGTTTGCGTTCTAAAGCAGCATAAGTATAGGAAGGATGTTGGCGAATATCAAAGTTTTTGAAAGTAGCTGCGATCGAAGTTCGATCGGCCAAATCGTTTGTATTAAAAGAATAAAAATCAAAATCGGTAGATGGGCCGGCGGCGTTAATCAACAAAGTTCCGTCTGAGGTTTTTTCGCCAGTGCGGTATTCCCCATCTTGATTGCCGATCGATGTAAAGTTTATATAAGGATATAACTGTACTTGTCGCAGCAGATATTTCTCCCAAGCTGACAAGTTTTTCATATCTAAAAAACCCAACTTTACTGCATCAAACTTGCTTTGATTGATTTTATGCGGCGTGTCTACGTAAATTTTCAAATTTTGCTGGATGCGATTGCTGACCTCGCCCATCAACTGATCTGCTAGGTCATTAACTGCTCTTTGACTGTTTTTAAATGATAAATATCCCACAAGTCCCACTGCTGCAAATATTTGCAGGACAAACGGAACTACAAGTACGGTTCGCAAGGTAGCTTTGCTAGAAATTTTTGCAGCAAAACGCTTCGGAAAAAAATGTGACATAGTGAGTAATTTAATGGACAACAATCGGTTGGAGCTCAGCTTGATGAGTACCTCGCTGATTCAATTGGAGATTGAGGATTTTAGATTGGAAATTTATGCTATTTAAAGAGTGTTTGGGGCTGCATTGCGCGCGGATGACATTCCGGGCGATGCGGTGGAGCTGCTGGCTGTGCTACCAATGAAGGAGGTTTTGAAGGATTAACAGCGCGTGAAGCGGAGTTTCACCCAGGTAATTGCCCTGATTTTGCCTAAATTTCATGCGATCGAGCAGCATGAGGGTTACAATTACTATAGGTAAAGGTTACAACCTCTTGCTCTTAAAAGAGTGTTAGGCAGCACTCGCGATCGTCTATTAAATACAATTTAACTTAAGAAATCTGTCACAAACACGATCGAAAATAAAATAACATTTTTGTAACCGAGATTCCCTTACTGCGACTACTTTTATGAATGACTCTGTGGCACACCGCCTGGAACAGTATACCATAAAACGCCCTCAAGAAGTTTTAATCGTCACAGCCGACATTGACGGCGAATTAGACGAAATTGCAATTTTTAAAGGCTTTTCTAGTTCTCTAACGAGGCCTACAGCTTTCGATCCGGACGTTCCTGTTTTACCGGAGGAAGGCAAAATTGTTAGTATCGATCGAGTTGCTAGTCCTTACAATCCAGATAACCCCCAATACCTCCAACAGGGAATATCTTGGGAAGCAATGAAGTCTCTATTAACCGAGTTGGGAATTTAGCAAAAAACCAGGTAAGCAACAGTGTTTTAAATCACAGTCGGGGACGGCGCAGACACTCGCTTATATAGGGTATGCACTGCGAACTTACTTACGACTAATAGTGTGTCAAACAAGAGGAAGAGAGTTATCGATCTTCATGAAAGCTCTCATTTGAAGCCAATGGAAAAAACATTATAATTGCACGATCGAACTAACATTCAATTTTGACCTAAGTCAACGAAAATCCAGAAATCGCACCTACAGTAATTTGTCGCTTTATGTACTGCACGCCCGAACCCAACCACCACGAGCATCTAAGCCTGAGTTCGGTGGCTCCTCCGCAAGCCTGCGATCTCAAATCGCCTGCGTCCCGGTCAAACGGTTTTAAGATATACATTTAAGGAAGAGCCACCAAATATCAATAATTCTTTACAATATTAAGTAGCACACGATCGACTCCCTAACTCTGCCCAAAGTCAAGGGATCGCTGCGTGCAGGATAGGAGACAATAAAAAATAGCGAATCCCGCTAAAACAGCAGTTTCTGGAATCTCAGATGTGTTTGGCTGATTCGCAGCCAGTTACGAGGAGAGTTGACCGCCCGTGCTTCAACGCATCAAGCAGGACTTAAAAAACGACCTGATAGCAGGTTTGCTGGTAGTGATCCCCTTAGCTACCACCATCTGGCTGACAATCACCATTGCCAGTTGGGTCATCAATTTTTTGACCAAAATTCCCAAGCAGATTAACCCCTTTGACGGGCTAGACCCCATATTGGTGAATCTGCTGAATCTCTTGGTAGGTCTGGCTGTACCCCTGCTAAGCATTCTACTCATCGGCTTGATGGCCCGCAACATTTTCGGGCGGTGGCTGCTAGACTTGGGCGAACGGCTGTTGCAAGCAATTCCACTAGCCGGTGCGGTGTACAAAACGCTCAAACAACTGCTATCTACCATCCTCAAATCCAATGACAAATTTCGCCGTGTAGTGTTAGTGGAATATCCTCGGCGGGGAATCTGGACTTTAGCATTTGTGACGGGTACGGTAAATAGCCAAGATTTGCCGTCTCATTTATCCGGGGAAAGCCCGATCGGCATTTTTATTCCCACTACTCCCAACCCGACCACCGGATGGTATGCTATCGTTCCGGAGGCAGATGTTGTCAATGTTTCCATGTCGATCGAGGATGCTTTTAAAGTCATCATTTCCGGTGGCATAGTCAACCCCAGCAATTCATTACCAGTAATTGCCAACACCACCGAAGCCAAGCCACTCGAACCTTTGGTATCGGAAGCCATGTATCAGCCCGTAACTTTAGAAGAAGATTAAACTCAAATCTCAAAAAACTACCCCACGCCACAAGATAACTAGCTAAAAAACTATGAGACAAGCCCGCGCAACAGCACGCGAACTGGCACTTCTCGGCATCAGCCAACTGCCAACTAATTCAGAAATATTAGAAGCTAAGAAACTGCAAGATATCCTCCTAGCAGCCATCCGCACCCTGACAACCGAAGTTCAAGAATCCCTAGAAACAGCAGCTTCGGAAGTGCAGCGGGGTAGCGACCGCTTGCTTGCTAGTGAAATCCGCGCCGCCGATATCCAAAGTGCTAGGACAATGGTGCGCGAAGCAGTAGAGCTCACTCAAAAAGCTATCAACCGCCTCGGTTCAGCAGTAGAGTTTCCCGAAATTATCCAGCAAGCCAACCAGCAAGATGTCCGCAACTGGGCGCTGCAAATCCTCACCAAAGTTAGTACCAACCGCGCTCAAATTGATGAATTGTTGAAAGCAGCTTTGGTAGATTGGCAGATCGAAAGATTGCCCAGGATCGATCGAGATATCATAAGAATTGCGATCGCTGAAATGATGTTTCTCGGCTTGGCAGAACAAGTAGCTATCAATGAAGCTGTGGAACTTGCCAAACGCTACAGCGGCGATGAAGGTTATCGTTTTATTAACGGAGTATTGCGGCGAGTCGTTGATAAATTGAAGGCTGAATCGAGCTTGGCTTGAAAGGATTTGATGCAGTTCGATCGCCAACAATGGCTATCCCGTCCTTATGCTACGAAATTATATCATGCGTAGGTTGGGTTGAGTGAAGCGAAACCCAACTTATAACAGAGGTTTTCCCTATTGGGTTTCGTGCCTCAACCCAACCTACAACAGAGGTTTTCCCTGTTGGGTTTCGTGCCTCAACCCAACCTACAACAGAGGTTTTCCTTGTTGGGTTTCGTGCCTTAACCCAACCTACAACAGAGGTTTTCCCTGTTGGGTTTCGTGCCTTAACCCAACCTACAACAGAGGTTTTCCTTGTTGGGTTTCGTGCCTTAACCCAACTTATAACAGAGGTTTTCCCTGTTGGGTTTCGTGCCTTAACCCAACTTATAACAGAGGTTTTCCCTGTTGGGTTTCGTGCCTCAACCCAACCTACAACAGAGGTTTCCTTGTTGGGTTTCGTGCCTCAACCCAACCTACAACAGAGGTTTCCTTGTTGGGTTTCGTGCCTCAACCCAACCTACAACTACAATTTATATTAACAATCAACTCTCTAAAATTTCTCATCAACAATCAACGATCGACAACCTAAAATCTCTACTCAAAAATCTAAAATCTAAAATCTAAAATTGTATGGTTGACCTTCGACGCCTAATTCCATTTTTCGATCCTACTGTATCTCAATGGGCGGCTGAGGCCCGCTGGCTGCGGTGGCTGACG
>JBOFTL010000513.1:0-9416 GCA_051652045.1 Microcoleus sp.
TTCTTCGGCACTTTCGGCTGCTTCATACAGATATCTATCGCCAAATCGTCTTTTAAGTTGCTCTTTAAGACTTTCCAGAATTACTTCTTCGTCATCAACACACAAAATAGCTTTGTCTGACATAATAGTTGAGAGTTGAGAGTTGATAGTTATAGTCCCCGCTCGCGATCGATTGACCGTTGACAGTTGGTAGGGGCGGTGCCCCCGTGCCCGCCCTGATATTTGACAGTTGGTAGGGGTGATGCCCCCGTGCCCGCCCTCATATTTGACAATTGACAGTTGACAATTGACAGTTGATAGTTGATAGTCGATCGATTGATAGTTGAGGGTTGATAGTTAATATTTGATGTTTGATGCTCGATCGAGGAATTACCAACTACCAATTACCGATTGCCAATTACCAATTACCAATTACCAATTACCAATTACTAAAAATGCGATGCCCGCTGGTAATCTAATATTAGTTGACTTTTGGCTCTACGTCAATTCAGCCAGTCAATTCAGCAAGTCACTTCAGCCAGTCACTTCAACCGGAAGCCAAACTCTAAATGCAGTGCGTCCCGGTTCGCTTTCCACTTCAATTTGACCGCTATGCTTGTCAACAATTCTTTTCACAATATCCAATCCCAAACCGCTACCTTCTCCCGCTGGTTTTGTAGTGAAAAAAGGAGCAAAAATTTTGTCTTTGATTTCAGGAGGTATGCCGCAGCCAGAATCGATAAATTCTGCCAAAATCCAATTCCCCTGTTCGGAAAGATTTATTGTTAAAGTTCCTCCTTCTTTCATGGCTTGAACTGCATTATAAATCAGATTAGTCCACACTTGCATTAATTCGTCTGGATAGCACACGATCGACGGTAAAGGCTGATACTCTCGCACAACTTCAACACCTTTTTTCAGTTGATTGCGATACAGTTCTAGAACATTTTCTATTCCTTCTGTTAGGTCTGCCAACTGTTTGGAACTGCTTGCATCGTAGCGAGCATAATTTTTGAGAGCAAAAACAATTTTAGCAGCTCTTTCCACAGCAGTGTTAATATTATTACTGTTAGTTTGCAGTCGGGCGAGGTTGTAAGCTAACTGCAAAGCCCACTCAGCGTCAGCTCCTTTTAATAAGGGCAAAAAAGCATCTAAATTGCCGTACACTCCCATATCTGTTAAAGTGTCAGCAATCCGCTTCGCACTATTAACTGAATTTGTTTCTAACTCGCGGGTTAAACTTCGTTTAAATTCGCGCTTTTCTCTAGTAGTTATGCGCTCGGTGTTGTTAAAAGCTATATTAATTAAGCTAAAAAACTCGGCTTGCTGTTCGGTAGAAAGTCGTTGGGAAAGCTGCGGTAATTCGACAAGAGATTCTGCAAGTGCTTGGGTTGTATTGTTAGAAGAAGCACGAATCGCTCCCAAAGGAGTGTTAATTTCGTGAGCGATACCTGCTACTAACTGTCCGAGTGCTGCCATTTTTTCGGATTGAATTAATTCTTGTTGAGTGGCTTGCAGGTGAGCGAGGGCTTCCGATAATTCTTGGGTGCGCTGCGCGACTTCTGCTGTTAGAGTGCGGTTGTATGCTGCTAATAATTTCTGCGTTTGTTGGCGTTCGGTGATGTCAATAAAAGCCGAGATCGCGTAAGCAATATTTCCACTTTCATCATAAATTGGCGTACCCCAAACTTCAAGCGGTACAATTCGATCGCGCTGACGAATTTCCATATCCTCAACGGTCACCGTTTCTCCTTGTAAAGCCAGAAAGAGTGGCTGCTGTTTGCTCGGATAAAATTCATCACTTCCTGTTAAATAAATTTGATACTTCTCTGGCAACTCTTGGGTAGTATTGCCCCTAACTTCGTTAGTTCCCAATAACTGCTGCGCGCGATAATTTATATAGCAAGGTCTTCCCCCAGCATCAACGACAAATACGCCAACTGGTATCGCTTCTAAAAATTGCAAAAGTCGGCTCTCACTATCTAACAAAGCTTCATTTAAAGCTTTCATTTGAGTGTTTTGAGTTGCCAAAGTTGCCAAGGAATTTTGCAATTGTTCTGCCATTATATTAAAGGATTTAGCCAATTCTCCCACTTCGTCCGATCGCTCTAATTCAATTTCTTTTTCCCATTCTCCTCTGGCTAAAGCCTGAGCCGATTTGTTCAAATGCAAAATCGGTTGCGCGATCCAGCGAGCAGTAAAAATACCGATCGCGCTTGCTATAATTAGCGCAGCTAAACACAGTAAAATAGTAATTCGCGTGTTAGCATTAATTCGTCCCATAAAATCAGCTTCGGGAACTGCTATCACAATCAACCAATCCAAACCTTTATCATCGGCAAACGGCAGGACTTGTAAAAAGTTTTTTTTCCCATCTATCTTAAAGCTGAAATTTTCTGTCGCCTTAATTTTTTTCAAATCTCCAAACTTTTTTAGTAAATATTTAGCGGTCGAGCGAGTTACCAAATTGCTGCTATCTGTCGCTTTAATTCGTTCTACTTTATCTCCTCCTCCTGCTTTACCTGCTGCAATGCGGGCGAGCTTTTCTCCCGTGGAAGTCGCTACTAGCATTCCATCCCGCTCGATAATAAAACTCTGTCCAGTTTTACCGATTTTGAGTTTGCTCAGGAAATTGCCCACTGCTGCTAAGTGCAAACTGCTATTAATTACACCTTCTAATTTACCCTGGCGATCGTATACTGGTAGCACAGCAGCTAAAGTTAAATCCCGCGTATTCAGTTGCGGAAAAATCTTACTCCAGCTCGATTTTTTGCTTTTAATAGCATCAGTATACCAAGAGCGCGATCGCGGATCGTAGTTCGCAGTATTGCTAATAACTTGCAGGCGTTTGCCACTATCGCTAACAGCATAGGTTTTTAAATTGTTGCCGATCGATTTGTCAGAAAATATCACCACCAGACGCGGATTTTGTCGGTGTTCTACCCCAATAAATCCTTGTTGTTCGCTGCCAGCAACGATACTGTTAACACTATCAAATATCTTAATTTGTTCTAAAAATAAAGGTTCCCAAGCTGCTAAATTTTGGAAATTTAGTTGTCTCAGGCGAATTGCAGCAGCGTTGTTTTGATTGATTTGATGGGGGGTCGCTAAGTAAGGATTTAAATTATCTTGAATGCGGGCAAAAATTTCATCAGTCAACTGACCTGCCAAGTCATTTACCGTTCTCTGTCCGTTGCTAAATGAGAGATAGCCTACAAGTCCTACAGCAGCAGCAATTTGCAGGACAAAAGGAACTACGAGAACAGTTCGCAGCCGCATTTTTCCAGATATTTTGGCAATTCTCTGATTTATAAAATCGATCGACATAAATATTTGATAGTTGATAGTTGACAGTTGATAGTTATTAAAAGTTAATTATCAATTATCAACCATCAATTGTCAACTGATTTTCTATGCCAGTAATTTTTTGATTTTCGCAATATTTTCGGAATTGAGCGCAATTTTAACTTCCAGTTCTTGTTCGGCATCCCACAACAGCATGATATTATTTTCTCCGAGGGCGATTTCAGGATTTTTCAATTCCAGAGTTTGATATTTAACTGCCGGAATTTCGATGCGAATTACTAATTCTGATTCTAACTGAGGATAGACATACAATTGCTGCTGCAAGTTGTCCAGTTCCAGTTTTTTAACTGCCGTATTCCGTTCCAGAGGAGAATCGGCTTTGTACCAATAGAGAGTATTATCCCAAATTTTGGGATTGACGATCTTAAATGTTTCGTCAAAACGCTGGGGTTGCCAGTGAATTTCGCTCATCCCCCCGATTTGCGGAATCAGCCGTTCTACCCAAGTAATTTCTTTACCGTTAAGGTTTTTCCACCACTGAGCGATCGCATCTAGGTTAGCGGTATTTTCGGGGCTGTTACTGTCAGAATGCCAGGTTGTTTTGAGTTGCATATACAGTTGCTCCAATGAATTTATAGCAAATTGAGAGTTGAGAGTTGAGAGTTGAGAGTTAATAGCTAATAGTTGAGAGTTGAGATTGGAGCGATAGAGAGTTGTGAGCGATCGCGATCGAATCAGGAATAATGAAGAGGAAAGTTACTTGTTGCTGGTTGTCGAGAAGTAAGCTGTAAGAAGCAAGAAGGCTTTTGTTATCTAGTAGAGAGGTAATAATAACACTAATTTAATGATTCTGGGGAGTGAGAATCTCCTAAAAGTCTTGGCGGTTGTTATAAATTTTAGATTGTCAGTAGCCTAATAAATTTAGAAAAACTTGGTTTGCTTAATAGAGATAGAGGTTTTAATGCTAGATTTTCGATCGGGAAACTGTTTTTGCCAAAACTGCCACATCTGAGATGGACTTACCAATTGTTTACCACGAAGACTATATTGCCCCCCTGCCCCCCGGCCACCGCTTCCCGATGGCAAAGTTCCGAATGCTTTGGGAAATGTTGCTAAGCTGCGGGGTAGCTTCTCCCGCTCAACTTCGGACTCCCGAATTGCTGCCCCACAGCTCGATCGAACTCGTCCACGATCGCAGTTACGTTCAAGCTTACTGCAACGGTACGCTCGATGCAAAAGCCCAGCGGCGCATCGGCTTGCCTTGGAGTCAGGCCCTAGTCAATCGCACCTGCACCGCCCTCGCAGGAACTGTTTTAACGGCAAAACTCGCTTTAGAATGCGGTTTGGCCTGCAATACCGCCGGCGGCACCCATCACGCTTTCCCCAGTTTTGGATCTGGTTTTTGTATCTTTAACGACTTAGCCATCGCCTCCCGAGTCTTGCAACAAATGGGTTTAGTCCGCAAAATTTTGATTGTCGATTTAGACGTGCATCAAGGGGACGGAACTGCTGTAATTTTTCAAAACGACAGCAGTGTTTTTACTTTCTCCATGCACTGCGAGGTAAATTTTCCCGGCACCAAACAAAACAGTGATTTAGATGTAGCCTTGCCGATCGGGATGGAAGATGACGAATATTTACAAACCTTGGATAAATATTTACCAGATTTGCTCTGTGATGTCAAGCCTGACTTAGTTTTATACGATGCTGGAGTAGACCCGCACTCCTGCGATAAGTTAGGCAAATTAGCCTTAACTGATACGGGGTTATTTCGGCGAGAAATGCAAGTTTTGACAGCCTGTTTGGCGGGCGGTTATCCTGTTGCCTGCGTGATTGGTGGCGGTTATGCAGACGACCTCAATGGATTAGTTTACCGGCATTCGCTGTTGCACCGAGCAGCCAGTCAAGCCTACAGGCAATACCGACTTTAATTTCGATTGTCGGTAAAAATTCTTATTGACGCGATAGTGGTTTCGCGTTAGCATGGAGTCACGACAGTATTAATTAATACAAAAAAAATAGCAGTTAGATAGTTAATATTAATCGCATTCAATCGCAATTAATTTCATGACATCAAATTTTTTAAACACCAAAGAATACAGCCAACAAGAAGCGCCTTTGCAGCCGATCGAAAAAGCCTACTTGCTCGCCCTCAATATTAGAACCGGCTGCGACTCCAACGGCAGCAGATATCTCGATGCGCTGTGGGTAAAAGACTTAATCGAACACTTCAAATATTTGAAAAATTTTACGCTAGCTTCACCGCTGGCACCTGAAATTCCCCCAGAAAACACAGTAGATGTCGCTCTAGAAACATCATTTGCCGGTGTTAAATTTATCGATTTGCCCTCGCCAAATACCTATGCCGCATCCCTCAAGCTGCTGCCGGCGACGGTTGCCAAACTTTGGGGGGCAATCGCCCGAGCCGATATCGTACACAGCAGCGTAGCGGGCTGGCCGATTCCGATGGCGTGGTTAGTGACTCCCATAGTCCTGATCCAGCGGAAACCATACATCATTGTAGTCGAGTCCGCACCGTGGCGCCTGCCACCGGGCATTGCAGCCAGCAAGAAAGCCAAAATTCTGGCTTACATATCCGAAAGATTGAATCGCTGGTGCATCAACAACGCCGACTTGACCATCTTTACCCAAGCAGAATACCAGCAAAGCTTACTCACAAACAAAAACAAGCCAAGTTACGTAATTAATGCTTCCTGGATCGATGAAGAAAATATTATTTCGGAAGCTGCTGCAACCCAAATCTGGAATGAAAAACTGTCTGCCTCATCCAAGCGATTTAAAATCCTATTTGCAGGCAGATTGCATCCCAATAAAGGTATGTTAATTCTCCTAGAAGCCATGAAAATATTGGATGGAGAAGATGTCGCGATCGACCTGGATATCATAGGTGAAGGCGAACTGTTAAGTAACTGCCAAACAGCCAGTAATGCGATGCAAAAATCGGCAAAAATATCAGTTTTGGGAACTATTCCTTACGGTAAACAATTATTCGATCGACTGCAAGAATACCACGCAGTTGTAGTTCCCAGCATCTCAGACGAACAGCCCAGAATCGTCTACGATGCTTATTCTCAGGCAGTACCAGTAGTGGCAAACAACACGGCAGGACTCCGCGACTGCATTGAAAACAGCGTCACAGGTTTACTTGCCAATTGCAACGAACCCGCTGCTTTAGCAAACTTGCTCAAACAATCGGCAGCTAACTTAAGCCAACTGCAAAATATGGGCATGGCAGCCTTGGAAAAAGCTCGCAGCTTGACTCACCAAGAAATGCACCGGAAGCGGTGGGAAATTTTGTTAGATGTATTCGATCGACCGTCAAACTAAATGCTACCAACCTCGGGCGATCGGGCAAACTTGCCAGAGGCCTGCGAATTAAGTTAAAAATTTGTTAAATACACTAGCACACTTATGTCAAATCCCAGCGATGCCGCTCGTCCCTACCCCCTGCTAGTAGTCATTGTTAACTAC
The DNA here is from genome assembly GCA_051652045.1 of Microcoleus sp. Taxonomy (GTDB): domain Bacteria; phylum Cyanobacteriota; class Cyanobacteriia; order Cyanobacteriales; family Microcoleaceae; genus Microcoleus. The sequence continues at coordinate 6,778 of JBOFTL010000513.1, forward strand.
CGCACCTCTAGTTTGACTATCGACTGCTTGCACTCTCTCGTTACCGAAATACAATCAGTACCCGGTACGCGAGTGGTAATTGCCGATAATGCATCCGGCGACAATTCTTGCGAACAACTCGCAGCAGCCATCGCCTCTGAAGGCTGGAGTGAATGGGCAACCCTCACCCCCCTAGATCGTAACGGCGGCTACGCTTTCGGCAACAATGCCCCGATCCGCCAAGCACTCAGCGAACCCAATCTCCCCGACTACATCCTTCTCCTCAACCCGGATACCATAGTTCGCCCCGGAGCTCTCAAAGCATTGGTTGATTTCATGGATTCCCACCCCGATGCGGGTATCGCCGGCAGCCGCTTGGAAGATCCCGACGGCACTCCCCAGCAGTCAGCATTTCGGTTTCATACCGCAGCCAGCGAACTCGACTTTGGCTGGAGGCTCGGAATCTTATCTAAACTGCTAGCAAAGTGGGCCGTAGTCCCCCCAATCCCTCAAGAAACCTGCCAAACAGATTGGGTAGCAGGGGCCAGCGCGATCGTCCGCCGCCAAGTATTTGAAACAGTTGGCTTGCTCGACGAAGGATATTTCATGTATTACGAAGAAATGGACTTTTGCCTGCAAGTTAACAAAGCTGGTTGGAGTTGCTGGTACGTACCGGAAAGCCGCATCGTGCACCTCGTCGGACAAAGTTCCGGCGTCAATAACTTCAAACCCCAAACTAAAAGACTGCCGCAATACTGGTACGATTCCCGACGCCGCTATTTCGTCAAAAACTACGGTTGGTTTTACGCAGCGTTAGCTGATGTGTTGTGGGCTTCCGGTTTTGTATCTTGGAGAATCCGCCGCTTAATTCAGCGTAAACCAGATACCGATCCGCCCAAGATGCTCAGCGATTTCATCTCCAATAGCGTGTTTTTTAAAGGAGGTTGAAATTTAGATTCAAGGGTTTTTGTCAGCCGTAAATAGAACATCAAACACTTAAAAAACTAGGGAAATAATTTATGGAGGCGCAGCCAGAAATCGCAACAACCGCCGATCGCGCAGTAAGCTCAGAATTAGGACTTTGGCAGCAAATTAAAGAAGACTGGATCGCTCACGGACGCGACTGGACGAAACCGGGATTTCGGGCGGTTGCAGTGCAGCGTTTTGGGGTGTGGAGGATGCAGGTAGAACCAAAATTGTTGCGGGCACCGCTGAGCATTCTTTACAGATCTCTCTATCGCAAAATCCGCAATACTTACGGCATAGATTTGCCTTACACCGTCAAACTCGGCCGTCGGGTAATTGTAGAACATCAAGGGGCGATCGTCATTCACGGTTATTGCACGATCGGTGACGATTGTATCATCCGCCAAGGCGTAACTTTAGGCAACCGCTACTTGGATCGCCCTTTAGAAGCCCCGCAATTAGGAACCAGAGTCAACGTGGGTGCCGGTGCTAAAATTCTCGGCGGCGTCAGTTTGGGAGATGGCGCAAACATCGGTGCTAACGCAGTTGTTTTGTCAGATGTGCCAGCGGGCAAAACAGCAGTCGGTATCCCTGCCAAAATCCTCAAATAGCTAATTGGTAATTGGTAATTGGTAATTGGTAATTGGTAATTGGTAATTGGTAATTTTTAATTACCTAGGATATCGCATTCGATCGAGAACGGTTCGTAGTAAGGACTGAGCGTCCTTATTTTGAGGACTAAAGTCCTTACTACGAACCGGGGGTATGAGGTTTGTAGTGAGGACTTTAGTCCTTTGGATCGATCGAACATAATATCAACAATTGTTGATCTAACTTTTTCAAATGCGCGCTATTTTATATAATTCTCTGTGTTTACAACTCCCGTTTCAATAACTCCCGTACTGCCGCAAAAGCCCTAGCCCGCAACTCCACTGGCAGTAGCGACAATCCCAAACCCGCCCACATTTTCGCCTCAGAAACCGATTTCCCCGCCCAGACCATCGATCGCCCTTTTTCCGTTTCACCGACCTCAATCAGTCGCAAACCCAGTGCTAATTGAGTTTCTGCAATCCTTTTCAGCCTGACTGATTCCAACTTTTCTTCATCAAATTCGTAGCTGGTTAAATAGCGCAATTTATCAGTCAAATAGGGAATTGCCCGATCGACTCCTTGCTGTCCTGCATGAAATCGATATTCCATCAACAATTCTGGTAAGTAATAGCATTTTTTTTCTGCAATTGCCAGTCGGACAAACAAATCGTTATCTTCGCAATTTTGCAAGTTCGATCGCATAAACCCTACTGCTTGCAACGCGCTGTGACGAAATAAAGTTGCTCCGATTTGCAGGCTTTGTCTGACAAAAACTGTTGTCAGTAAATCTTGAATAATTCCCACCGACAAATCGGCGCGCCCCCACCTCAGCGAGTTGAGTTGAGTTTGGTTTTCATCAATGCGATCGTTAACATCAATTATCCAATGATCGGTACTGACAAAATCGATGCTGGGATTTTTATCTAAAATCGCAGATGTTCTCTGTAAAAAATGCGGTGTCAAGCGATCGTCATCATCAAATTTAATAAAATATTCGCCCCTAGCTGCCGCAAAACCCGATCGCATATTATTGCTTTTACCGATCTGCTGCGGGTGGCGGATGTAGCGAATCTCGCGATCGACAAATTCCGACATTAATGCGG